>JBCCBL010000021.1:0-17706 GCA_039034055.1 Verrucomicrobiota bacterium
CTGCTGAGTGCGGGGGACGGTTCACTGAGCGGTGAATCCAGAATCCAAATGAGGTCTCAGTTTGAGCTGAACTTGAAGGGTTGGAAGCGTCGCGTGGAGAGCGCGATCTTGAAAAGGCGTCTCGTTTGGCAGGTTAACTGGAGGAGGATTCATATCGATTGAGAGCCTATGGGATCGCTCGATTGAATTGTTTCGGATTACGAATGAATCTGAACGATCTGGGTCGCGCCAAATGTTTTCAGATTGGACTCCGTTCGCAATCCATTGAGAAAGGTTGTGCGCAGTGCCTCCCTTGCCACGGGCGGCCTGCATGTTCCAGACGCTGAGCCCTTTCACCATGAGGTCCAGTTGATCACCAACGAGCAGCGCTTTACCCAGAAGAATTTCCGACGCAAATTCAAAGTCGATGGGATCTCCAGAGTAGGCAAAAGGATTCAAAATACTGATAGAAGTGGCTTGCTCCAGGACCCGATCAAACCGCTCTTCCCAGTGGTCGTTGGCAGCCGAGTTCACGCATATTTCTTTGAATGAATTGAGGGAAAACGGTAGGACGATATGAGCGTGGCCTCCGTGACGAATTACCGATTCCAAAAACAATAAGTCGCCCCCAGACGCTGCACTCGAGAATCCAAATCGTACCTTATTTTCCACTACCCATTCATCAATGCATTTCGATAACGCTGGGATGTCCTTCTCCCGGAGTCGTTCCTGCTCTGGATTCGTATTGGCAGGGTCTGCCAAGTGTCCGGTAAATAGGGTAATGGTTCCGAGATCGAATATTGATTCCCAGGCTTCTAAGTCTTCGCCCTGAGCTTTTAAGATCATGCGAGCCTGTTTGCGCGTTGATGCTATATCTGCCCAAATGTCTCGACCCACGTCTCGCGCTTTGCGGTATGCGTCTCTGGCTCCTTGAGTATCCTCGATTAAAAGGTTGGCTTCTCCCAGAGTCGCGAGGGTCCAATAGGAAGGTCTTTCTTTAAGTTTGGAAAGGCACACATCCTTGATTTCTTGGGCCAGATCTGAGGCCGACTTTTTTTCGCCGAGTAAGTATGCAAGCGTTGCGGCATTGATCCCTGGGTAAGTATCTCCCGAAAAGCGCCACGCGCGATTGTAGTAGCCCAGTGCATTTTGTAAGTTCTTGATTTCACTTTGTGGAACGGGATGAGTGATCGTATCCGACTTAAAGGAGCGTCCGAGTAGTGCTAAAGTTTCTTCGTCTTCTGGAAAATCGACTAAGATTTGTTCGAGTTGTTCGCGGGCGGTTTGAGTCGCTCCAACGCGAATGAATGCGAGTGCGCGTTGTTGATGTAGGGCTTTGGATCGTGGATGGATCGCGAGGGCTCGATTTGCAATTTCGACTGCCGAAAATGGATCGCCGATGCTGTTTAATTGCTTCACCGCGGATAGGCAGTCTTCGCTCGAAGCGGCTTCTATCAACTTTGGGTTCGCAAGCCATAGATTCTTCAACTGGTAAACGCGTGATCGAGTTCCTTCAGGTGGCATAACAGTGAATCCGTTGATAGGGGTTCGTCCGGATACTGTCTAGCGAACACTTCCGCTTGATGGGGATTCAAGCCGCTTGCGCCTGATCCAAGGTGGCTTGTTGAAATCAAAACAAATAAGGGCGGCCGACACCTCCAGTCGGCCGCCCAGTCACACTATATTGAACTCTAACCTCACAGACCTGAACCATTTTCATGGTATTCAGGCCGATTTTTTCGGGCCGACATAGACTGCCCGAAAATTCTAACAGAGTAAGCCTCGGTATTTGTGGCTAACAGGGAGTTTTCGAAGACTGGGTTCGAAAATCTGTTCTCTAAAAGGTCGTGGTGTCGCCTGTAAATCCAGATAGAAGGCACAATATGGCAGGTATGCATGGAGGATGTTCGGTCAACGAGAGTGTGGGGGCGCTAAATGCTGCGAGTCCCTGTTGCTAACATAGGAACCCACATGATAGACGTTGTCCTCCCTTCCATTTTCAGAATTTTCCGAGAAATCGCGAAAAATGAAATTGGTTTTCTTTTTATGAAACGACCAGGTCCATGAAGGTGCTGATCGTTGGCTGGGTCAGACACTGATATGGCGAAATCAGGCTCTGGATCTACTCCCCTTCGCGGAGTATGCTCAAAGGCGGATGTTGGGCGATCCCTCGACTATTGAGCATCCCGGTAATCAGGGTAAGCAGTGCCACTCCGAGGGCGGCGATAATTGAGTCGAAAACTGGAAGGATTACTTCGATCTCAAGGAGCAAGTTCGCGAGGGCCCACGCGGCTAGCATGGCAATGGCAATTCCGAGAAATGCGGCAATTCCTCCGATCATAAGGTATTCGATGCCCATGATCAGCTTCACTTGGTTTCCGCTTGCCCCAAGCGTGCGCAGTAGAACACTCTCACGCACCCGTTGATAACGGCTTGTCGTAATCGCGCTTGCTAACACTACGATTCCCGTGCCGATTGTGAAGAGCGCCATAAAGCGTACCGCAAAGCTGATTTTGGAGAGCACATTTTCGAGCGCACTCAATACGACTTGCAGATCGACGACCGATACATTGGGTGAATCCAAAAATATGGATCGTTGCAATTCTGCGGTTGTCTCGACATCGGGAGAGCGGGTAACCGCGATCCACCAGTGGGGAGCCGCTTCGAGCACTCCAGTGGGGAAGGTAACAAAGAAATTGGGTCGCATCTGTAGCCAGTCCACGGTCCTTAAACTTGAAACGATGACTTCGACAGGGATGCCTTGAACGTCGAAAACCAAAAGATCTCCGAGGACGACACCCAAATCAAGCGCCATATCTGCCTCCAACGAGACAGGCACGGGTTGATCAAACGATTGCCATTCCGAGACATACTCTCCCGCGATGAGCGTTTCCGAATCACGGGGTTCTGCCCGGTAGGTATTGCGCCACTCGCGATTGAGGATCCAAGCATCGATCTTTACATCTGGGTCTTGCCGGATCTCGGAAACGGTTCGGCCCTTTACCCCCTTTAAGCGCATTGTCACGATGGGTGCCTCTTCCTCAATAACCAGTCCAGAGTCTTGGATAATTTGATACACGCGATCGCGTTGATCGGGTTGTATGTCAAATAAGAGTAAGTTGGGGCCATCCCCAGTTGCAGCGCGTTCGGATTGTTGAAGCAGACCGGTTTGGACTAAGGAAAGGGTATAGACTAGAAAGGTTCCCATCCCAATGCTCACGAGAAGGAAGGTCGTTCGATTTTGGGGACGGTAGAGATTGGAAAGAGCCTGGCGCAACAAGTAAATATTGGGTAGAGGCAGCCTCTTCAGAATAAGCTGAAGTATTTTCGCAGATGCCCAAAACACAAAGAATGCGAACCCGATGAAGGCGGCGAATATCAGTCCATGCCACCACACCTGGTTTTTCATCATGCAATAGATAGTCAGAATGGAGGCTGTAATAAGTGCCAAGGGTATGACAAATCTATCGCGAGGAGTATTTCCATCGTCGATACGAGAACGCAGCGCTCGAAGTGGGCTTATGTTGCGTATCGGTAATAGAGGGAAGAGCGCGAAGAGAATCGCGATGAGAAATCCGAAGCTAACTCCACTGAAAATACTCGGCCAGCTCACAAAAAATTCGAGGTCCACGGGTAATAGAGGCGCTAGAATTCTTGGGAGAAGTGTTTGTATGCAGACCCCTAAAATCGCCCCAAGCCCAGCGCCGAATCCTGCGACACCCGCGATTTGAATTAGGAAAATAGAAAATGCTGTTTTTGATGAGCTGCCTAAGCAGCGGAGGATGGCGACAGTATCCCGTTTTTGAAGCAGATAAGCTTGAATGGATCCGGCAATGCCCACGCCCCCAAGTAGGAGGGAAATGAAGCCGACGAGTCCTAGATAGCGAGTCAAGTTTTCCAGCGGTCGTCCCACATCTTCCTTGCGCTCTTCAACGTCGTCGAGGTTTATGCGGTCTTCGGGGAAATTTGCTTTGAGAAAGTCTTTGAGTTCGGAGGTCTCCGGTAGGGAGTCGTTCTTTAAATAGACACGATGAAAGGCGATACTACCGGTATCAATGAGTCTGGTAGAGTCGAGTTGAGTCTTGGGAATGTAAATACGAGGGGCAAACAGACCGGCAAATCCAGACTCTCCTGGAATTTCAATAATCTCTCCGATGATTTTGAATTCGATCTCCCCCAAGCTGACGGTGTCTCCGACTTTTAGGTCGTATTGTGCCATCAGTAAGGAATCAATGGTAGCGACCGGTTCTGTATATAGAGCTGGGTTGGCTCCTTCGGGTTCTGTCCGAAAAGTGCCATAGAAGGGAAAGTTTCCCTCGAGTGCGCGTACCTGGACAAGACGCGTTGAATCGGCCTTCGGGAAGTAGGCCATTGAGGAAAATCGGGTCTCTCGGGCTTCCTCTCCTTCAAGGGATTGTATCCAAGATTCTATGTCGTCTGAAAAAGGGGTACGTGAGGAAATTTGTAGGTCGGCACCGAGCAATGTCATAGCTTCGGCTTCAATAGCTTCCTTGACGTTGTCGGTGAATGAGTCAATCGCGACCATAGCTGCCACGCCAAAGACGATTGCTAGAGCGCACAGCGATAAGTGTCTGACTCGGCTTCGTGCATCGAGCCAAGCGATTGTTAGGGGAAACCTCATGCAGCGCTCTCGGAGATCAGTTTGCCATCGCGCAGTCGTATCATCCCATCACACTTTTCAGCGAGTCCGAGATCGTGGGTCACCAAGACCAGAGTCGTGCTTTTCTCACGATTCATCTCGAACAGTAAATCGGTTACATGGTTCCCGTTGGTTCCGTCAAGGTTCCCGGTCGGTTCGTCCGCAAAAAGGATTTTGGGCTCGTTGACGAAGGCGCGTGCGAGGGCGACTCGTTGCTGCTCACCTCCCGATAATTGCAGGGGAAGGTGGTTCAAACGATGTCCTAGACCGACGGATTCGAGGAGTCTTTTGGCGCGTTCGCGAGCCCCGGGTATTTTGCGCAAATCTAGAGGAACTGAGACGTTCTCAAGGGCGCTGAGTGTGGGGATCAGTTGGAAGTTCTGAAAGACGAAACCGATGTGTTGGCCACGGAAGTCGGCGCGGGCATCTTCGGAGAGCGGGGTCAGGGATGTCCCAAGAAGCTCGATATCTCCAGAGCTTGCCGTATCGAGTCCAGCGCAGAGGCCCAGGAGGGTTGTTTTCCCGCTGCCTGAAGGCCCGACGATGGCAAGACTTTTGCCGGGATTTACCTCGAAACTTACGGTATCGAGTACGGTCAGAGCTTTTTCGCCCGAATGGTAAGCCTTGGTGAGTCCAGAAGCGCGAATAATCGGCGAATTATGGGCGGAGGTTGACATCATTTTAAATTTCAAAGCAATACGACCTTATGCATCGATTCCTTAGCTTATTGCAAATCACAGTGATCTTTTGCTCTCTCAGCATTCTCAGTGCGCAGTCGGAAAGGACTGGGGGCAGTATTTTATTTTTTGGTGATAGCCTGACGGCGGCCTACGGATTGGATGAGTCGCAGGGATATCCCGCGCTGATTGAAGGTAAGATCAAGGATGCCGATTTGCCTTGGAATATTTTCGTCGGCGCGGTCAGCGGAGATACAAGCGCTGGTGGTCTCCGTCGAATTGATTGGATGCTTCAACGCAGAGTCGATGTTTTTGTCCTAGCTCTTGGGGCTAACGACGGTCTGCGTGGGACGGAGTTGTCTTCAACTCGCGATAACCTGCAGCAAACGATTGATCGTGTGATCGAAAAATATCCAGATGCCAAAGTGGTGATCGCGGGAATGCAAATGCCTCCCAATTTGGGATCTAAATATACCGAAGAGTTTGCTGCCATTTTCCCGGATTTAGCTGAAAAAAATGGGGCATATCTGATCCCATTTCTTTTGGATGGCGTCGCGGCCAACAACGATTTGAACCAGGACGACATCATTCACCCGACAGCCGAGGGACAAAAAGTTGTGGCAGAAAATGTATGGGAGGTTCTTCAACCACTTCTAGGAGGCTGAAACTGGTGGTGTAAGGCAAAATCGAGGCGCTTCAAGCGGTCTGCTTATCGAGGATTTTTTCGATCTCGTCCATAATCGACTCCATGCGCCTAATGAGTGCTCGGTAGGGAGCTTCTTGAGTCATGTCTAATCCAGACTCTTTCATAAGAATATCATGAGGATAGTCCGAACCACCAGCCTTCAAGACATTGAGGTATTTCTCGAGTGCCGGTTCGCCATATTTTTTGATTTCTTCGGTGTAGTAGGCTGCTGCGGAGATTGATGTGGCATATTTGAATACGTAGAAATCGTAGTAAAAGTGAGGGATGTAGGCCCACTCGACACAGTAGGCATCATCGATAGTGAGGACGCCTTCGTCATGTCCATGGTAGCGTTTTAGAAGATCACCGTAAATCTGCGTGAGGCGGTCGCCGGTGAGTGGGGCGCCGTTTTCGACTTCCTCATGGATGGCCAGCTCGAATTCGGCGAACATTACTTGGCGGAAGAAGGTGCCGCGCAGTTGTTCGAGAGCTGTTCCCAAATAGAAGAGGCGTTCCTGGTCGTCTTTGGCATTTTCAAGGACATAGTCTTGCAGCATCAGCTCGTTTACGATGGCTGCGGTCTCGGCAACGAAGGTGGAATATCCCGATTTTTCGAATGGCTGACTAGCCTTGGTGAGGATGGTGTGGAGGGCATGTCCTACTTCGTGAGCATAGGTGCTCATCGAGTTGTAGTCGTCATTGTGATTCAGGAGCATGTAGGGGTCGGTATCATAGGCTGAGCCTGACATATAGGCTCCGGACCGTTTGCCCTTTTGCGGGTAGACGTGGGTATGGTCGGTCTGGGCGTAGGCTCGGAGTTTTTCCCCGTAGTCTTCGCCCAGGCCGGTCAAGCTATCGATGGTCGTTTCAATAGATGTGTCGATTGTGAATACTTTGTCGCTTTCAACGAGATTGGGATAGATGTCGTAATAACGAATGTCTTCGACTCCGAGCATGCGGGCCCGTAATTTGAAATAGCGATGGAGGGTCGGCAGGCTCTCATTGGTGACCTTCACAAGAGATCGGTAAACAGACTCCGGTAGATTATCCCCAGAGAGGGCCCAGTCGAGAATGTTGTCATACTTCCGCATCTGGGACTGGAATACATTAGCTTGCACTTCTGAAAGAAGCAGTTGCCCCATGGAATTTTTGTATTCACCCAGTTTACCCCAAAATGCATCGAAAACAGCCTTGCGATCCTCTCGATTATCGACGGCCCGGTATTTACTGTAGCCGGCTTGGTTTAGGAAAACCTCTTCGCCTTCGGAGAGGGTGATTGTCGGCCAGGGGAGGTCGGCGTTGGCGAATACACTATAAATTTGCGAGGGCTGGCGGGTCAGTTTTCCGGCTGCAGCCATCACCTCTTCAGCATCTGGAGAGAGGGTGTGTGGCGCTTGGCGTAAGGTGTTGCGTAATCCGTGATCAAAGGGCTCGAGTCCGGGTGCTTCCGCTATAAAGGCCTCGATTTTTTCGGAACCGACTTGGATAACTTCTGGATCAATCCATGCGCTCGCTTGTTGTAGTTGGGAATACACCGCAAGGACGCGCTGCTTGCGGGCCTGGGGTTCCGATTCAGCAAGATTTTCGTCCGCGTTTAAAGATGCATATGCATAAACGTGGATCAGTTTGCGAAACAACGCGGACTGCGTTTTCAACGCTTCCTCAAGGGTCGCTGCGCTTTCATCCAGCTTTCCCTGGAACGCGGTCAGGGTCGGGATTCCGTCTGAAACTTCGTTGAGAGCGATCTCCCAGGCTTCAACACTCGGGAATAGGTCGGTCAGGTCCCAGACTAGAGGCGTCTCGGTTGAGGTTTTTTGCGGATCGTCGGCGAGGGCTAAGAGCGGTAATAAGCCGATGAGTAGGAGTTGGCGAAGTGTATGCATATCGTGAGAGAAGCTTGGTGAGAATTTCGAAACGTCAAATTGGCGGATCAGGTGATTGGGTTAAGAACAGCTCGCTCGTGAGCTAGTCTTGCTCCTATTGGAAACCATATTCGAGATTTTGTTCAGATGCCTGGATACTAATGTGATTGGACCGGTTCGGGCGCGCACTTGCGAGTGTTTTACCGATGACCTGAGCATCCACCCCAAATGACTGAGCCGTCTCGATCACTTCTTTAACCGTGCTATCAGGGCAGTAAACTTCGAGGCGATGCCCCATATTATACACTTGATACATTTCTTTCGAAGTCGTCCCACTTGCTGTTTGAATCGCACTGAAAAGCGGGGGCGTCGGGAACAAATTATCCTTCACGTAATGGACCCCATTGCCAAAACGCAGACACTTCGTCTGGCCTCCTCCTGAGCAATGCACCATGCCTTTAATTATATCCCGATGGCCTTTCAAGAGCTTCGACACGATAGGGGCGTAAGTCCGGGTAGGGCTGAGAAGAGCCTGGCCGACGCTCAGCGAACTTCCCGGCAGCTCGTCCTCCATCCGGTAGGGACCGCAATATAGGAGGGCCTCATTAGTATTGGGATCCCATGTCTCTGGATAGGATTTGCGGTAATCGCCGCAAAGCATGTCGTGCCGGGCACTTGTCAGCCCGTTTGATCCGATACCACTGTTTTCTGAATCCTCGTAAGATGCCTGCCCAAATGAAGCGAGACCAACAATTGAGAGACCCGGCTCGATGCGATGATTGTCGATGATATCCGCCCGATCCAAAACACACGCCGCGCACGAGTCGACGGTCACCGTCCCGGTTAGGTCACCGACATCGGCAGTCTCGCCACCGCCACTGGTAATGCCGACCCCTAGGGCGCGCATATTCTTAAGGAAAGCCTCATTGCCTTGGATCAAGGCCGCGAGTGCCTCTCCCGGAAAGTTGCGGGCATTGCGATTTACAGTGCTGGAAATTAAGATGTTTTCGATCGCACCCGTACAGATGAGATCGTCTAGATTCATCACGATACTGTCTTGGGCAATGCCTGCAAAGACCGAGGAGTCTCCCGTTTCTCGATAGTGTAGATAAGCTAAGATCGATTTCGTCCCGGAGCCGTCAGCATGGATGATATTCGCCTTGCTGGGGTCTCCGGTGAGCACGTCCGCCGTAACCTTGCAAAATGCTCCCGGGACGATTCCGCGGTCCATTTTATCCACAACCGTGTGAACCTCGTTTTTTGATGAAGATACGCCTCGTCCTGCGTATCGGCTGCCTTCCTGGATTTGCATGCAGATGTCTATTTTGAATCGAGTTAAGCGGAGATCAAAGACGGCATCTTGCGATACCGCAAAGCCTTTTTCTCCTGCGAAGGCATTCTTAAGTTCGGCCTTTCCTCAGCGACTTATAGCCTGATAAACGCCCATATACCGTGAGCCAAGATCCTGCAGATGATGAATCAGAAGTCCCAATCGAGACTGCCGAAAGTGAAGAAGAAATTTCGCTTTCTGAAGACGCGATCGAATCGATTGTCGGCGACGCGGCAAAGTCGCAGGATGAACGCGACCCCGAGGAGGTAACCGCCGATCAGGTCGACGCCCTCAAGGATTTGATGGGCTCCGCCAAAGGTGAGGGCGAAGATTCTACAGTGTCGGAAAATGTCGACCCCGAGGATATCGCATCAATTCTTGAGGCCGCTGGTGAGGAAGATTCTCCGGAGAGTCAGGATGCCGACCTTGAAGTGAGTGAAGGCACGCCATCAGCCGAACCCGCAAGGGAACCGGAAGAAGCTTCGGCGGATCAGATCGACGCGCTGGCTGGAATGATGGGCGGCTTCGACAGTGAGGCTGCCGAGGAGCCCACAACAGAAACAGAAAAAGAAGCACCCCAATCCGACGACGCGACCGCTGATCAGGTCGATGCTCTTGCGGGTATGATGGGCGGTTTTGGGGCGGAACAATCCGCTGCGGACGAGTCTACGGCGGGTCAGAATGAATCCGAAAAGCCCGAGGCTGAGGAACCTGTGGCCGAGGAACCTGAGGCTCCGACGGTGCCTGAAACGGTCGATGCGGATGACATTGCTTCAATCCTAGCCGCCGAGAGTCCAGAGGTGGAGGAAACTCCCGAAGAGGAGTCGCCCACGTCCGAAGGTCGAATCGATCCGGGTAATGTGGCGGTCGAAGAGGGGATCCTCACACCTGATATTTTAGAAAAACTCATTCTAACCCACCCGGACGACACTCCGGAGCCGGAAGTCATCGAAGCCCCTGCTCCTAAAGTCTCCGCTGAAGAAGTATCGAATATTCTTGGAGATGAGGAGATCGAAGATGTCGGTGACGACGAAAAAATTTCTCCCGAAGAACTGGCTAAGCTCATGGATGCCGAGGCTGAAAAAGCTGAGGAGCCCGAACCCGAACCGGAGCCAGAACTGGAGCCAGAACCAGATAGTGTCCCCGATGAAGCGGCTAATATCGTAACACCTGGGGACGATCTTGAGGAGGAAGAAGAACTTGCGAAGGAGGAGCCCGAGATACCTCCAGAGCCTGAGGATCCTCCGGAAACGAGCACTCCGGCACCATCGCAAAATCAAAAAAGGAAACGATTCAAGTGGCTGGACAAAGTCCCCGGCTTATCCAAAGCGTCGCGCATCCTAAAACCGGCTGGTTTTGTCGCTTCGGTTTCGACAATTGCGATGATTTCCTCGTTCATCGTGATCAAAATAGCCGCTCCTAAGCCCGGGGGTAGCGGTCTCGAGTATGAAATTCGCCAGATCCCGATCATTGGGTCCGAGTCCACGCTGCCAATTACCGCGATTCAGCCTGCGATCGACAAAGCCTTGGAGCCATATCTAAATCATTTTGAAATTGATCAAGGCTGGATTCATGTGATCGCGCACTCGGGTGGAGATGTATCTGCCTCGGTATCTCTAACTGCCATTACTAAAGAACCTCTCTTTGAAATTCTTGCTGACGAGGTTTTATTGAATCGTCTCGTTCTCACGCCAAATCGATTCGATACCCTCCGCAAGGAACTCCTTGATGAAGGAAAGGCTCCGGGCCCCGAGCGTCCCGAGGGACCCGCTGAGCGCTATATTCGCGAGCGTTTTACCGCGGGATATGCGACCCGAGTTGTCCTGAATTTTTATGGAAAACCAGATGGGAGTGAATGGACCTTCTATGACCCGCAATGGGAGGTCGCCGATTTCACGGGCAAGTTGCCGACCGGATTTAAAGAGGATTTCCTCGGGTCTGATTCTATGCATTTGGATGATCCGCGAGTGAACGCCTGGGTCGAGGAGTATAACGACTCAGCGAAATCACTGCTCGGTGCGGCACAATCAAGCACCGAACTTGAGAACCTGGCTGCCCTGCAAAAGCGCGTGGATGATCGTCTAAGGCTCTTCGATCCCTTTGAAATCCTCTCTGGCCGAATGTACACCGTGGATAGTCTAGACCGTGGCGTCAGTTTCAACGCCATAATCACCGACGTATATGAAGATGGTTTTTTCGAAGGCTATTTCGAAATGCGAGACTTTGGGCGAGATGCAAAACGGTTCTCGGGACGCGTCGCGGTGGACCGGGGACCCAATGGTGAATTGATCCAGACAGCCCACCTTAGAACCTTCCGCGAATCAGGCCTCGATGGCTCGACTGACTCCTCCATCCCACGCCTATTCTCGAAAGGATTCCAAGACTCGATCTCGCTGGTGTCAGAGCCAGGATTCTTATCCGGCCGCTTGGATGATATGTATATCACACTGGCGAAGCCGTAGCGAGGCCCACAAAAAACCCGCTCTCAATGGAAGCGGGTTCTCGTATCAAAAAAATACGCCGGTCGGCTACTCATCCGCGTCTTTGCGGGCTTTCACAATCTTGGCTTCAACCCGCTTTTGGCCGGCGTCAAAATTCAAAAGGACGACGGCAGCGACTACCGCCAGCGTCAAGGGTCCCATCATGATAAAAATTCCGAGGAAATCGTTGAAGTGTCCGTTATTCATAATTTCAAAAAATGCTAAGTGCTGGCAAGTTCAAGGTTTGAGTGTCTATTTTTGGCCCAGAGTTCCCAGTTTCACCCTGAAATGAGCCCAACCGTTCACTGCATCTCTTTGTCGGAACCAAAGGAGCGAACTGAAATACAGAACCACCGCGACCGGGATTCCCACTGAGATTGTTATCATTGATTGAGCTTTACCGGCAGGCACTAGCGACGAGACGAGGCTTGCGACTCCCAGACACGAGGCTCCCATCAGGGCCGCTGCTGCTGATATTTTTAAAAACTCCAACAAGAGCTGAGACCTTTTGAAAGCGGCCGTGACTTTGGAAAGGCGCAACAAAAGAAGCAGGCATATGAGCTGCACCCAAGCCGCCAAGACGTTCCCAAGGGTCAATCCCAGGATCCCTCCCCAAATCATTCCGACGAGGCAAAAGAAAGCGTTTACTCCCAGAGTGATTAGCGAGACCCGGAGAGTTTCCTGCATTTTCTTTTGCGCATGGAGGGCTCGCGTGGCAAAAGAAATCCAAGCGTAAGCCGGGATAGATAAGGCATAGAGTCCTACCACTGGAGCCGTCAGGGTGACTGAGTTTTCATCAAAAGCTCCAAAACGAAACAAGCTGTCGACGATCTCCACCTGATATATCCACAATCCGACGACGCTCGGGATCGTGATGACCGCGATCCAACGCATCCCCTGCACACAGATTTCGGCAAAACTGCCTGAGTTTTTGCCGGAAGCCGCGCGCGCGAGGTCAGGAAACAGCACTGTGGAAATAGCGATGGCGAAGACACCCAACGGAAACTCCATCAATCGGCTCGCTAGATACAGCACCGACGCCGAACTATCGTCGATGCCATTGGAAAGTGTGCGGGTGAGGAGAATGTTTATTTGCAAAATTGAGCTACTCGCCAATCCCGGCAGCAACAGGGCCCACATGCTCTTCAAATCGTCAGAATTCCCCCAGTCGGCTTTTACGCGCCAGCCCGTCCTCCTGAGGCCCCAAAAAACAGATCCAAATTGTATTACGCCTCCGATTAAGACCGCCAGGCACAGGATCGTCACCTGCTCATGCATGCTCAAATTCAGCAGCATATTGGCGGAAACTGCCCCAATCACGATGGATAGATTCAGCCAGACTGAATTCAATGAACTCAACCCGAAATAGCCCTTCAAATTCAATGCAGCGACAAAGACCGCAGCCAAACAAATGAAAACCATGTAGGGCATTAACCAGCTTGCAAAATGGGCACCCAGGGCCCAGCGCTCGCCCCACGGCAAAGCCTTCGCTATTGCCCAGAAAGCGATTGAACATACCAACGCGATACCGATTAGCCACACCGACAGTCGAGTCGTTACCTGATTCAAGATGCGCGGGCTGGGGCTACTCGATGGGGCATTCTTGTCTGGAAGTGCGTCTGCAAGGATGGGCACTAACGCTGAGGTCATGGCTCCCTCCCCGAGCAGGCGACGGAATAGATTCGGCAGGGTAAAAGCCAATACAAAAGCGGAACTGTAGACCGATGTTCCCAGAAGCGCATAGACCACAACGTCACGTAAGAGGCCTAGGATGCGAGAAAGCACTGTCAAGCCGGAGACGAGACCTAAGTCCTTGAGTTTGTTCTTGTTGTCCACTTTATAAAAAGCCAGCGTTCTTTGAGCCCATCGCACCCAGCTGGGTTAGAGTGGGCATCCTGTTTCCCAATACTGATATTTAGCAACGACAAACCCAACCGCTACCATGGCTCTTCTAGATAACTTGATGGAACGGCTCCGAAACCACCCCAAACGGATCGTCTTTCCCGAGGGTGGAGATCCCCGCATCCTTCAAGCCGCCCGTCAATTCGCCAAAAACAAACTCGGCGTCCCGATTCTTTTGGGAGATCGCTCCGAAATCAAAGCAAAGGCTGCCCAGCTCGACATCAACCTCGAGCACATCCGAATCATCGAACCGGAACGCAGCGACGAGATGGAACTCTTTGTCAAAAAGTTCCAGGGACTCCGTCGATTTGCCGGACTCGGTGGCAAAGATGCAGAAGATTTTTTAAAAAATAACAACTACTTCGCTACCATGATGCTGGCGACCGGACAAGCCTCCGCGTTGGTATCGGGGGCCACCATGGCCGCATCTAGCGCCCTCCGGCCCCTGCTGCAGATCATCCCCCTGCAAGACGGCGTCGATACGATGTCTTCAGTGCAAGTGCTCGATCTTGAAGACAGCACCCTGGGTGTGGGCGGCGCCCTCTTCCTGGCCGATTGTGCGGTGCTCCCGCAACCCAATGAAAAACAACTGGCTGATGTCGGGCTCACCGCTGCGGGTATTTGCTACCACATTACCAATGCTCGTCCGAGAGTGGCAATGCTGGCCTTCACCTCCAAGTCCAAGACGAGCAAGCTCGCACCGATTCAGCGCATGAAGGCGGCCACCGAACTCTGCCGAGAAAAAGCTAAACTCATGATGTTTGACCTCGATGTCGACGGTGAGCTTCAAGTCGATGCGGCGCTGAATCCACATGTCGCCGAAACCAAAGGCATCGTCAGCTCAGTTGCCGGACACGCAAACGTGTTAGTATTCCCCAGCTTGAACGCCGCGAATATCTCACTTAAAATGATCCAGGCAATCGCGCGTTGCCGATCATACGGACCCATCCTCACCGGGCTCACCAAGCCCGCTGCCGAAATTTCACGCGGAGCGAGCGCTCACGATATTTTTGGCACCGCAGTTATGGTCGGTGCCCAAGCAATTGATCAAAAACTGCTCCACCCAATGGCCTAGAGAATTATGCCCTCCAAAAGCGACAAACGAAGACGGTCGAAGCCGATCGACCAACTCACCCGTGGACCCTTCGAACACGACAAATTTGAAGGCCTCCTAAAAATTCCGCGTAACACCACGACCAAGCGGATCTTCGTCGCTGCAACCCGTATGAACGACGGGAAAACCACCACCTGCCTGGGCCTATTTGCCGCCCTCCAAGCCGCAAATCCTAACGTCGGGTTCATCAAACCGGTCGGTCAGCGATTTGTCGAAATCGAAGGCTTCAAAATCGACGAAGATTCGGTGCTATTTGATACGGTCTTTGATACTAAAACACCGATTGAAGCGATGAGCCCCGTCGCCGTCGATGGAACCTTCACCCGGCGCTACCTGCAAAATCCCGAAGGCAACTATGATTTCATGATTGATCGCATCTGCCGTGGGTTTGACCGAGCCTCCTATCAAAAAGACTATGTCATCATCGAAGGCACCGGACACGCCGGTGTCGGCTCGGTATTTGATTTTTCTAATGCATCTGCCGCAAAAGTCCTGGGAGCCAAAGCCATTATTGTTTCGCAGGGAGGGGTCGGCCGACCGGTGGATGAAATCGCACTCAACAAAGCACTGTTCGACCAGGCGGGTGTAGAAGTCATTGGAGCTATCCTGAACAAGGTGTTACCGGAAAAAGTAGACATGATCCGGGAATACGCCTCCATTGGACTCAAACGCCTTGGAGTGCCACTGCTCGGAGTCATGCCCATGCAAAAGCAACTCGGGGCTCCCAACCTCTCGCAAATCGTCGACGAAATCAGTGGACGCTGGCTAAACGGACGTGCTTCTGGCATGAGCGAGCGGGTCCTACGCGTTGTCATTGGAGCAATGACCGCCAAAGGCATCGTCGACTACATCCAACCCGGAGTCCTCATCATCACTCCAGGGGATCGGGAAGACATTATCCTCTCCGCCATTGCCACCTCCGGAATCGCCGGCGGACGCTGCCTCTCCGGGATTATACTCACCCGCAACATCCTCCCTCATCCAAAACTCATGGATATGATCGCACAGACCCAGATTCCGGTCGTCATCAGCAATGAGGATTCTTATGCGGTCGCCTCCAAAATCAATCAGATGACGGTCAAAACCATGCCGACCGACACTGACAAGATTCCAATCATCCAGAAACTCATCAGCGAAAATGTCGACCTCGACATGATACGCCGGGCCTTTGACGAATCGACCGATGAAGCCAGCGTCTCAGAACAGCCCTACCTACCGTTCAACGAAGAAACCGCCAAACAGCGCGCTCAAGCGAATACTCAGGCCGAGGTATGATTCCTGCGTCCCCCCGGCTTTCTCAGATTGAGCCCTTGCCCTAGAGGCATTTTCAGCTACTTCTTATCTTTCAATGTCTGATCAAATTCCAGATCCAAAGACTTCGCGCCGCAAACCGAATTGGCTTCGTGCCAAGCTACCTACCAGCCCTGCCTACCACGGGGTTCGCGAGATGGTCGAGACGAACAAATTGCACACCGTCTGTCAGTCGGCTCAATGCCCGAATATGGGTGAATGTTGGTCTCGCGGCACCGCGACTCTCATGATTCTGGGAAATATCTGCACCCGCGCCTGCTCCTTCTGTGCGATCCAGACCGGCCGTCCCACCGAGCTCGATTTGGGCGAACCGGCGCGCGTAGCTCAGGCCGTAAAGAAAATGAACCTTAAACACTGTGTCATCACATCAGTCGCGCGCGATGACCTAAAAGACGGGGGCGCGGCCGTATGGGCCGCGACGATACGTGCGATACGCTATGTCAATCCAGAGACCGCAATAGAAGTCCTCACAGCAGACTTCCGCGGAGTATCCGAGCATGTCGACATCGTCCTTGAGGCGCAACCCGACATCTTCAATCACAATCTTGAAACCATTGAGCGCCTCCAGCGACCCATCCGCAAAACAGCCCGATATGATCGATCTCTCTGGATCCTCAAATATGCTGCGGATCGCGGCATCACTGCCAAGTCCGGCATTATGCTCGGAATCGGCGAAAGAGACGATGAAATCCGCCAAGTCATGCAAGACATTCGCGACGCGGGCGTATCCATTTTAACTATCGGTCAATACCTCCAGCCCACCGAAAAGCACTCACCTATCGATCGCTGGGTCACCCCCGAAGAATTTGCCCACTGGAAACAAGTAGGCCTCGATATGGGTTTTGGCTTTGTCGAATCCGGCCCCCTCGTCCGCTCCTCCTACCACGCCGAAGAACAATCGGCTCACTATACTCAAGAAGCCTTGGCTAAAGTGTAGTTATTAATTGATACGGTTCCTGAAAAATTACGCTTGTCCAAAAACTGATGAGCATTGAATGTGGCGAGCAGCCCTGCTAGTGCGACAGTGTCTTTGTAATGGGCTCTAGGCCTACAGCAGACCTTAAGAGCGTTGTGCATTTTAAAATCGCCCGTGGGTAAGAGGACACCTTCAGTCGTAGTAAATTTTAACTTTTTAGATCAATACAGAATAAAGCTGACTTCTCGGAAGGATATGGTTCACGTATCGAGATGAAGTACAGCTTCTTCTCTAATATTTTGAGCGTCTACTTGATTACGTCAGTTCAAGGAATGGCTCAGATTTTTATCTACGAGGGATCTATTGTCTCTGCTGGGAGTGGTGGAGACAGATTCAGTGTTGCTTTAAACAACGCGAAGCCATACAAATGGTGCCCTGGGACCAGCTAATACTCCTGGGTTTCTCCAAACCATGTCCATCGCGCAGAGAAAACACCTTACTTATCCATTGGGCAGATTTGGATACCGGATAGCTAACGGCGCAGCACACCACACTCTTTTCGTCATCAGTCATTTAGCACAGTAAACGAGACCTTCATGAACGTGTCCGTGCTACGGCGGCAGCTATACTCGGTGGCTGACATGTAATCATCGGTTTCGAATCCTCTTGCAGTGTGCATATCCCTGGCTGTTTTCATCAGGTCGGACTCAAATCCATCTCCGTCAGCTTCCTTCCTTGCAGTGCCCCTGGCCGTCGTGTATGCTTCCGATCTTATCACCTTGTCGTCGCC
>JBCCBL010000022.1:0-17046 GCA_039034055.1 Verrucomicrobiota bacterium
GCGCGCATTGAGCGGTGAAGACTTCCTCGGGTTGTTCGAGATCAATCGATTGAGAGATTCCGTCCTCAATATTTACAAACACCAGTTTTGTCCGTAGCGTCGCTCCCGCGTGTTCGGGCTCTTTTTCGAGAAGGAGTGGGTAGATGGCCGCTTGATTGAAATAGTGCGGATAGAGTGTCTTCAAGTTCTCAGGATCGTCGGGTAGGGCGTGTCGGGTCGATTTTATTTCACGCAGTTCGAGCCTATTTTTATCAGTAATTATTTGATCGATACGTCCGCTGAGTTCAAAGGTCCAACCGTGGGCTTTCAAGAGACCGGCAACCGGTCGTTCGAATTGCGCCGATACGCCGTATTCTTTTTCGGCGCGGTTCTGCATTTCCTCATGCCAAACACGTCCGGTTTCCATGCGCCAGAGTCCGGAGATTCCCGAGCTATGAGCCGCCGAGCTTCCGAATCCGGCAAAGGCGCCGACGCTGATAATGACCCTTCGCTCCTCGGCAATAATTTGCATGCGGTACAGGATGGTGTATGAGGGCTGTGGTTTGGAAGAAAAATTCCTAGTCTTTCCAAAAATTCAATGAGCTAGTCGAGTTTGATATCATCTGAAGTCCGATACATCTCTTTGGAAAAAAAAGAGGCCGCATGCTCTTGAGCATGCGGCCTCTTGAAGATGACGTTAGTAAGGTTATTCTCTAAAATGACTTCACGGCCTCGATGACAGCCTCCTTGGTGACGCCCAGAGCTTCTAGGACTTGATCTCCCGGAGCAGAGAGTCCGAAACTATCGATTCCGATAATTTTACCGCTCAAGCCGACATATTTGTACCAGTAGTCGGAGACCCCAGCTTCGACAGCTACGCGTTGGGTGCAGCTTGATGGCAAGACAGACTCTTGGTACTCAGCATCCTGTTTATCGAAGCGGAAGGTCGAGGGCATTGAAACGACCCGGACGCCGTCGCCGAGTTCGCCAGCAGCAGAAAGGGCGAGTTCTAATTCGGATCCACAAGATATGATAATCGCTTCCAAGGTCGCGGTTTCTTTCTTGATTATGTAGCCTCCTTTGAGGACACCCATGCGCTTGGTCTCGGCAGAGGCTTCGGGAAGAACTGGAAGGTTTTGGCGGGAGAGGCTCAATCCGGTTGGTCCGTCACGGCGCTCAAATGAAGCGATGATGGCACCTGCCGACTCTTCGGGATCGCCGGGTTTGATCATGTCGAGATTGGGCATGAGGCGGAGTGAGGACATCGTTTCGACCGGTTGGTGGGTCGGGCCATCGACTCCTACGCCCACACTATCGTGAGTCCAGTACCAGAGGGCTGGAATGTTGGATAGGGCGGAAAGGCGCACGCTTGGGCGCATATAATCAGAGAATGTAAAAAAGGTGGCGCCCGATGCTTTGAAGAGGCCTTCGTAAGCCAAACCGTTTACGATTGCGCCCATTGCGTGCTCACGGATTCCGAAAAGGATATTGCGCCCCTTGGGGTTCTCTCCTGAGAAATCACCATCAGACTCTTTAAGGTAATTCTTGGTCGAGCCGTGGAGGTCAGCAGATCCTGATACAATTAATGGGAGCTTGCCCGCTAGGGTGCTGAGGACGCTCCCGGCTGAGGCGCGCGTGGCCACAGCTTTTTCAGCGTTGAACTCCGGGATCATCGCGGAGAGTTCCTCGACGGACGGGAATTTGTCCGCATAGCCATCTTCGAGAAGCGTCGCGAGTTCCGGGTTGGCCGTTTTCCAGGATTCGTAGGTCTTCTGCCAAGCGGCAGTCGTAGCTTTGCGTTCCTCCGCTTTTGCTGCAAAGTGGGCTTTGACTTCGTCTGAGAGGAAGAAGGGCTCTCCCGGTAAGCCGAGGGCGGCTTTTGAAGCCTCTGCATATTTCGCCCCGCCTTCACCGTGGGCTCCTGAAGTACCCGCTACTTCGGGAATGCCGCGCCCAATCTCGGTGCGTGCGATGATGAGGGTCGGCTTGCCGTTGTCGTTTGCCTTCGCCTCAGCGACGGCATTGATGACCGCTTCGATGTCGTGTCCGTCGATGTCGATGACATCCCATCCGAGGCCTTTATAGACAGCACCTGCGTCCTCCGACTGGGACTTGTCTGCCGCAGCGTCGAGGGTGACGTCGTTTGCGTCATAGATTAAGATCAGGTTGTTGAGCTTGTTGTGCCCGGCTAAGGCCACGGCTTCTCGAGCAACCCCTTCTTGGAGACACCCGTCACCAGCGACGGCTACGACATGGTAGTCAAAAATCTTGTGCTCGTCGGTGTTGAACAGGGCTTCCGCCATCTTGCCGGAGACCGCGAGGCCAACGGAGTTGCCAACGCCCTGTCCAAGCGGTCCGGTGGTGCACTCGATCCCTGCGGTATGGCCGAATTCCGGGTGACCTGGGGTTTTGCTGTGCAAGTGACGGAAGGTCGCGAGGTCTTCTTTAGTGACGTCGTATCCAGCCATGTGCAACCATCCGTAGATGAACATGCTCCCGTGGCCAGCAGAGAGGACGAATCGGTCTCGGTTCCACCAACGTGGCTCGCTTGGGTCAAAATTGAGGCTTTCAGAAAAAAGCGCCGCACCGACTTCGGCTGCGCCTAGAGGCATGCCAAGGTGACCTACGTTTCCTGCGGCGACTACGCCGTCGATTGCAATACCGCGCGCCTGAGTGGCGGCATGGGTTAGTATTTCGGTGTTGATTGCCATAGAGCGAGGAGGTTGTGAGTCTGGGAAGCGTTTTACCAGAATTAGTTTGATTAAAATTTATAATCGAAAACGTGAATTCAGTTTGGTGTGGCGATTGTCACAAGCTTGTCACTATGAGCGTCTTTGAATCTTTGGAGCGGCCCACCAGAGAACTGAGCAGAAGGCCAAAAAGCCGAGGTAAAGGACCGGTTGGCTGGCGACAATCTGGGGATACATGGCGGTCGTTATGAGCATGCCGGAAAGGGCTCCTCCAATGTGCGCTTCATGAGAAATGCCTCCAGAGCGGCCCATTGCAAAGATCGAAACGCCTATGAAAATGAATGCGTAGACCCACGAAGGAATGGGGACTGGGATCGGAATAATAAAAATGGAGCCTCCAGGCAGCAGAAAGATGGATCCAAATATAATCCCGCAAACTCCTCCTGACGCTCCGAGAGCCCGATAGGGTTTGCCCCGATTCACCACCAATGCGAATAGGCTACTTGCGAGTATGGATCCTAGATAAATCGAGAGTAGGGTGGTTGGCCCAAAGATTCTTTCAATGGATCCGGCAAAGCTATAGAAGCTGAACATGTTGAATGCGAAATGGATCCAATCCGCGTGAATGAATCCGCTGGATATCAGTCTCAAGTAATCGCGACCTTGGGTGACTCGGTTGTTATCGAGGATCCATCTTTGGAGAATCCGTGGGTCATAAAACGCCCATGCGGTGAATCCTGCCGTGGCGGCGATGATCAGTATCGTGAATGGAGGCTCTTGGGACATTGAATGATCTTTAGGCAAGCAGGAAAGCGATCCCGATAGCGCCGGATACGGTGGCTGCTAAGAGTAAGAGGGAACAGAATTCGATTACCAGGGATGCTCCGATAGCCTTCATCCAAGTGAGATCAAAAATTCTGCGGAATGAAAAGACCGGATAGATGACGATCCAAAAGTTTGATATATCGATGAAAAGTTCAGAGGCCGGCTTGGAGAATAATCCTATCGGGAGCGAAGCGAAGGTGGAGATGATACGCCACATCATATAAAATGAGATCATGTGCATCGCGATGATGAGGTGCTCGATATAGATTAAGTTTCTTCTCCAAAAAACCAAGCGAGTCACTATCGCAAAAAGCGGTACGGCGATCAGGGCTACCTTGGGCAGCCAGTCCTCAAAATCGTTCACGAATTGTCTGGGATCATCAAATTTCGAGGTGAGATAGGCTTCCATCTCGGAATCCTCGGGAGTGGGCTTGGGCACCGACTCAATCATCTCGGTGATCGATTTATCGTAATCGGTCCCGTCGATTAAATCGACATTTGTTGCGAAAAGAAAGAAGAGCAAGCTAGTGAAAAGGTAGAGGCGAATCGGTGGGATCTGGCTGAAACGTTTCCCATCAAGAAATTCTCGTGAATTGTGCCCCGGTTTGAACAGGAGGCAAAATATCCCGCGAGGGACCTTGCCGTCGAAGTTAAACATCGATGATACATACTCTTCGAGAAGGCTCTTCCAGTCCTGTTTGAAATCGAAATCCCGTTGACCACATACCGAGCAGTAGGGCCCGGTGAGCCGACTTGGGCAATTTTTGCAGGTTCGAGTCGATACCTCTTCTTCAGTCGTTTCGCTTGGCATAATATGGCGTGATTTGAGTCTTGAAACGGTCGACGGGCGTGAGTTTGCCTTAGGAAAACTGCGCTAAAGGTTTGATTCTAAGACGTCTTTGAAATGAATGCTCCTATGCACACTCCGTTCCTCGATAGCACATTTTTCATTGAGTGGTCTAAACTAAGGCCTGAATTCATCGTTCCTGACATCACCCAAGGTATCCAAAACGCGGAGGGGGCTTTACAGCAAATAAGGGCGCAGTCTCTGGGTTCGGTAACCTACGCCTCATCGATACTGGCGATCGAAGAGGCGACCCGTCCGCTCAGTGTCGCATGGAACAAAGTGCAGCATTTAGACTCAGTGCAAAATTCGAAGGCCCTGCGCGAGGCCAATAATCAGATGCTGCCAAAGGTAAGTGAATTCTTCTCAAAAATTCCCTTGGACGCCCAATTATGGGCAGTGGTGAAAGCCTTTTCGGAGACGGAAGAAGCGTCGCAACTAGAAGGCGTCCACCTTCGTCTATTTGAGGAGACCCTGGCAGACTTCAAAGAAAACGGCGCTGCCCTCAGTGATGCCGACAAAGCGAAGATTGGAAAAATCGATAGCGAACTCGCGGCGAAGACTCAGAAATTCAGTGAGAACGTCCTCGATGCCACGAATGCCTGGGTCTACTACACTTCGGACGTATCCGAGTTAGCAGGACTGCCCGACGCGGCACTCGAAGCAGCCAAACAAGATGCCGTGAAAAAAGGGCGCGGTACCGAAGAGGCACCCGCTTACCGCTTCACCTTGCAGATGCCCAGCCTCTTGCCGATATTGAAATATGCGGATAATCGCGAGTTTCGTGAAAAGGTTTGGAGTGCATCCGTCGCTGTCGGTCGAGAAGGAGAGACCAATAATGTGCCACTGATCAAAGAGATCCTGAGCTTGCGGCATCAAAAAGCGAAGATCCTCGGGCGCGAACACTTTGCCGATATGGTGTTATCGCGCCGCATGGCTAAGTCCGGATCGGCGGCGCTGCGTTTCGTCGAAAACCTTCACGAGCGGGTTAAATCTGCATTTGAGTCTGACTATTCGGAATTGTCCGCATTTAAGTCTGAAGAAACGGGCCCTGATGAAGGCTTGCACCCGTGGGATGTCGCCTACTGGTCGGAAAAGCAGCGTCTTGCTCAATACGCTTTTGATGAAGAAGCATTACGCCCGTATTTCAGCATTGATCATGTGATTTCTGGAATGTTTGACCTAGCCAGCCAGTTGTTTGATTTGCGTATTGAAGAAATTGAGACGCAATACGTTATGGACGGAACAGTAGCAGCGGAAGGAATCGCGGAAGTGTGGGATCCTGAAGTCAAGCTGTATGGGGTTTACGACGCACAAAACGACGAATACCTAGGCGCGTTTTATGCGGACTGGTATCCGCGCGAGAATAAACGGGGAGGCGCCTGGATGAACTACCTCTATACCGGCATCACGAAAAGGGACGCCGCGCGCACCCCTCATCTGGGGCTCATTTGTGGAAATATGACTCCGAGCGTCGGCGACCAGCCGGCCCTCCTCAATCATCGGGAAGTGGAGACAGTGTTCCACGAATTTGGGCATCTCTTGCATCATATTTGTGGAGACGTAGAAATTCCCTCACTGAATGGAGTCAATGTAGCGTGGGACTTCGTCGAGCTGCCTTCTCAAATCATGGAAAATTGGTGCTGGGAGCGCGAGAGTTTGGATAAATTTGCCGTTCACTACGAAACCGGAAATCCCATTCCAGAGGATTTGTTCGATAAGATGATCGCTGCGAAAAATTTCCAAAGTGCTTCCTTTACGATGCGTCAATTATCGTTTGGAAAAATGGATTTAGACCTCCACATCAGCTACGCTGATCGTGAGATTGAAGATTTGGATAGCTTGCTTAGGGAGATTTTAGCGGGTTATGAAGCTAATCTGGATACTCCTTCAGTGAATATTGCTCCACGATTTACGCATATTTTTGGGAGTTCAGTTGGTTACGCGTCTGGATATTATTCTTACAAATGGGCTGAAGTGCTCGATGCGGATGCATTTTCAAAGTTCAAAGAAAAAGGTATTCTAGATTCCGATACAGGACGAAAATTCCGTAAAACTGTCCTCAGCAAGGGCAACAGTGCACCTCCCGAAGAATTGTTTAAAAATTTCATGGGTCGGGATCCGAACCCGGATGCGCTCCTGGAACGAGCAGGCCTACTTTGAAGACGCGAGCGTGGGGATTTGGCTATGCGCTGGCATCTACAGTTTCCACGCTCTCAAGCATGAGGGCTTCCGATGGAAGTTCGAAATAAAAACACGCACCTTTTCCGTGGCCATCGCTTTCGCCAATAATGTTGCCGCCCATCACTCGAGCCAGGTTGACGGCGTCGTGCAGGTTTGATCCAGCACCGCCTTTCTTGGTGGTGAAGCCATGAGCAAAGAGGTGTTTTAGGTCTTCGTTGCGAATCCCGATTCCCTCGTCTCTCACTGAGATTGACGGCCCTCGTTTTGCATTTTTTGCATTGAGAGCAATCTCGATTGGACCCGTGTTGTTAGATTCGATACAGGCGTCATAGGCATTCGCGATGAGAACGGAGAGTATTTGGCGAGCATAATTAACATCTAGCATCGCTTTGTCAGAACCCAATGAATCCTTAAGAGATACTTCCATGTCTCCGAGGGGCACCTGCATGCTGACGATGTCTAAAGATTCATTCACAAGCTCTCTGAGAGAACACTCCTGTTTGACGTCGGTAGGGCTCTTCGCGTATTTTTCCTGCGAGCGGATAATACCGGCCACTTTCTGTAGGCGCTCCTCTACATGCTCAAACTCCTCTTTGAAATTATCTGAGATCTGCGAAATCGTTGTGCAGAGTTGTCCCAGATAATCAATCGATGCCGTTCGCTTTTTGGTATCTTCCCAAAATTCCCGCTTGTCTTTGTTTGAGTTGTAAAGCGCATGCAGCTTTTTCACACCCTGGGAGGCTTTGTTCAGCCGTTCGTCTTTCTGTAGTAAATTTAATGAAACCGTGAGTGAGTTGAATACATTCCCCACGTTGTGTATCACTCCTGACGCGACTTGAGCCATTCCCGCTTTTCTGGATGCTTCGGCAAGTGCCTTTCCAGTATCGAGGATTTTTTCATTGGCCTCTTCGAGCAAGATGTTGGTCGCCTGTAGTTCTTGGTTCTGTGCATCAATTTTAGCAGTTCTTTGCAGAACGCGATCTTCGAGGTCTTGATTTAGAACCGCCAGAGATCGCGCGCCTCTGTGGCTCCGGATTGACTGAATGATTGCAACTATGAGAACCAACAAGAGCACCAAGAAGATCGAAAGGACCGCATATCTAAACCAGTCTCGTTGCTGCAGGGGAATTGGAAGGATATTCAGATAAGACCGTGTCGTCGAGATTCCATCTTCGTTGAAGTGGTTGATAAGTTTAAATTCAAGCCTTTGCACACCAGAGCGTGGATTGGGGATTTCCAGCTCGACTGGATAATCTGCGATCGGCAAGCGATCACTCCACTCCCCGTTTTGAGGTTTCCATTTGAAATAGTAAGGTAGTAGTGGCTTTTCCAAACGATAAGGCGTTTTCACGGAAAGGTTGACGGTAAACG
This sequence comes from Verrucomicrobiota bacterium, assembly GCA_039034055.1. GTDB lineage: Bacteria > Verrucomicrobiota > Verrucomicrobiia > Opitutales > JABSRG01 > JBCCBL01. The sequence continues at coordinate 7,894 of JBCCBL010000022.1, forward strand.
TGTCTCCGAAACTGATGCGATCGTTGATTACATCTACGGATAGACTTGGCCGATATTTTGTTTCTTCCTTAAGTTCGTAAAACATGGAGCCGCGGATACCTTTTCTCTCGATCAAGATCCAAGAGTTGTTTCCTGGGCGAACAATAGCAGATTGAAGATTATAGTGATTCGGTAACTGCCAATTGAATACAGATTCTATTTTGGAATTATTTATCGCGAATTCGACGATTGACGTATAGGGGCCGCCTCGAAAAACCAGGCGGCCCTGCTTATTAACGCCAAAAAATTCGCTCGGATGACCGTCGACCTGATAAATTTTGGGCTCGAATCGATTTCCCTTCCAATTCAACACTAGGAGATTTGATCCATTGTGGACTGGAAAAGCCTTTACGAGCTTACCGGGTCCAAACTCTGAAAAATCTTCCCTTCCAATCAATCCCCAAACATCTTCGTAGCCGGCCACTAGTTTTTGGATTTCTGGAAGTAAATGGTGCGCGTAAAACTCGGGTGTTTGTGCGATATATCTTTTATCTAACTGAAGCTCCAGATTTCTAATTAAATCAAATTTTTCATTTAGATAATAGAGTCGGATATATCGGTTCCTTACGGATGCGTTAAAGCGGCCTATTAAATCGATATAGCCTTCCTGCGTAGGAATGATATTTCTGAAGTCGAAGTTTTTTTCTTCTATATATTTAGATGATTCAGCATTATCCTTTCCGATTACCGTCATGCTGGGAATTCTATTTATATGCTTATTTGAGAACCTCAGTATTCGCTTGCGGATTGGGTCGAATTGGAGTGTTTGTTCCATTAGTCCGATTACTTTATTTAAAGACCTTTTGCTATAAGAGAATTCATAATCGGGATATTCATAATGAGACAGCTTACCTTCGTGGTCATATTTCCAAGGATATGAGTCCCAATAGAGAGGGTTAGATTTGATTTTGCTTGGTTTTGCGTAGGGAAATTCTTCGGTTCTGTATTGACTCCCAAAGTGCGTAAAAAATACATGGCTCCCTCCAGGCCCGCTAGACTCGGCGTTTGTGATTCTGTGCGCGGTCCCCATTAGGTTTCTCCAGGGGTTTATAATCAGGGTACGTTCTGACCCACTGGCAAAGACAGAGCCGTCATTTCCAGTTGCGAACGTAGTGAACGTTTCCAATCTATTTAAGCTGAGAGGGGGTCCGATTTGCTCGAAGAGCAATGTATTGGTATCGAGTCGATATAGAGAAGAGGAATGTGTTGCAGTATTTAATAGATATGTGACACCTGTATGGCATTGTCCGATACTGCCGTTTATTGAACTGAAACCGCCAAGCCCTTGGTTACTCAAAATGCGAAACAAAGACATCGTAACCTTATCTTGAGCATGCCTAAAGAGTGCGACGGTTCCAGGGGAAATGTTTACGGTCTTGTCGAAGTTTCCGGCAGGCCGGGGTTTCTTACCAATGCGTATGGTCGTTTCTGTATTGATTAATGTATATCGATTACCGCCTGATATTATCCATTTTCCTTCATCGAACCAGGTTAGGGAGTCGCATTTTTGAATGATGCCTTCTTTGAGCCAACCGCGAGAGCGGATTCGACTTGATTTTTTGTCTAAAATTGCGAGGCCAAATCTACTCTCATCACTGAACAAAATAGCCAATCTTTCGTTGAAATGGCCGTTGGCAAAGCTGATGACTTCGGCTCCTTCAAAATTATTTGGGAGTTGGATTTGAGACCATTCTTTGGAGTTGATGTCATATTTGAAGATCCCCGTTTCGTTCTCGTAAATTGATAGAAATATGGTTGCACCAGAAACCCCGATTTTACCGACTGAACCAGCATGTGGGATATCGATTTTTGAGACGGTTAATCCATTATAGAGAAAGAGCCCGACACCATCTTGCGCTAGGACCCAAGTATCATCGAAACACTGTGCGGCGCCGCTGATGTTTCTGACCCCGAAGTGCATTGTGAGGTCTTGTATTTCCCTTCCATGAAAATCGCCAAATGAAGCGAGGTTGAAACTGAGTCTATCCGGGATATCACCCAGCGTAAGGGATCGATTTTCTTTTGAGAATGCTGAAACTGTACAGAAAATGAATAGAAACGTCCGAAAATTTCGAAGGACGATCCAAAGGGCCGGCGGTCTTGCAGGTTGGCGAGGTGTTGATTGGGACAACTCCATTTCAATCAAAATTCGGCGATTTGACGCCGATCCTGAGGACTCCGGCACTTAAAAGAGACGAATAATAACGTCGAAACAGCTAGCTTTCACGCATTTCGAAAGATTTCGGTCGAGCCAGTGCTAGGCAACTCGTTTTTTGATCTCCGTGATCGCCCAAGCGGCGTGCTCAGCGATCACTGAATCTTCGGATTCTGATATACTTTCTAACGTCTCTAGATCTTCAGCATTTCCGATATTTCCCAATGCGACACAAATGTTGCGCTTCCAGCGATGGAGTTTGGAACGTCGAATCGGGGTTCCGGCGAAAGCCTGATCGAAGGTCGCCTCATCCCAAAGGAGCATCTCTCGCAGGTCCGGCAGGGGACGGGCCTTGAAATTGGCCTCTCTCGTTTCTTTAGCCCAATGAACCCAGGGACAGATATCGAGGCACTCGTCGCAGCCAAATATTCGGTTTCCGATGGCTTTGCGGAATTCAAGTGGAATGGAGCCTTCGTGCTCAATCGTGAGGTAGGCGATACACTTGCGCGCATCGAGTTGGTAGGGGGCCGTGATGGCCTGCGTTGGGCAAACATCAATACACTTGGTGCAGCGTCCACAATGGTCCTTTACCTCGGGGTCAGGTTCGAACTCAAGGTCGGTAATAATCGTCCCCAGGAACAAATAAGGGCCGAACTTTTTGTTGAGCAGTAGGGTGTTTTTAGCCTGCCAACCGAGGCCGGCTGAGACGGCAATCGGTTTTTCGAGAATCGGCCCAGTATCGACGTAGGGGCGTTGGTTGCCGCCCTGTTCACGCATCCAAGTGCAGAGGCGTTTTAGCTTTTTGTAAAAGAGTTTGTGGTAATCCTTACCCAGAGCATATTTTGAGATACGACCGCGTGCTTCGGGTTCTTTTTGGAAATAATTCAGTCCTAATGAGACGATGGTTTTCGCCTCTGGCCAGGCGGATCCGGGGTTCAGGCGACGATCATTATTGCGCTCCATCCAGCCCATCGTTCCATGTTTGCCGTCGGCAATCCACTGCGCGTAGTAATCCCTCCTAAGTTCTGGAGCGATCGTTGAAAATCCGCACACGTCAATCCCCAGCTCGAGCGCCTGGGCCCGACATGTTTCCTTTAGGGATGCGTGCTCGAGCTTCAAAACAACTATCCGTGCATATAGGGTCGAAACCAGTCGGGCTCCATCCCAGGACGCCATTTAATGTTGCAACCAAGACTGGGCTTTTGGTCGTCTGCTGGGACGCTCTTTCCTGCGAGCAGGAGATCGATGGCCGAGCGAATAGCGTTGCCGCTGGGTTTGGCTCCCTTGCTAGGGCTATCTGGAGCGGTCCGGTGGGATGGCCGGGAATCGTCGAACTGACCGCGATAGGCTAGCTTCAAGGCGCTATCGAATAGGAAGAAGTCTGGAGTGCAGGCGGCCGAATATTTTTGTGCGACTTGCTGGGTATCATCGAAGAGATATGGGAAAGGATATTTAAATTTCTTAGCGTCTGCGATCATGTTCTCCGGGCTGTCGGAGGGGTATGCATCGGAATCGTTAGAGCTGATCGCAATAAAGCCGACTCCCTTTGCGATATAGTCCCGTGCGAGTTGAACCATTGCAGGCTTCAAGTGGATGACATAGGGACAGTGATTGCAAATGAACATGACCAAGAGCGCCTGCTTTCCCTGAAAATCCTTGAGCGTCAAGAGTCGACTAGTCAGAGGTTCGGGCAGTGAGAAATCGGGTGCGGGGGACCCGAGTTGTATCATATTTGAAGGTACAGCTACCATTATTTGAGAATTTGAATTAGTTAGTTAACGCGACCTCGAGGGCAGGATTCTGCTCGAAGTAAGTTTTGAAAATATCATGGGCAATCGGCCCGGCGGTGCTACCACCATGGAAATTGTCTCCAGGCTCAGTGCCTTCGATCATCACGCACACCGCTATTTCCGGATCATCGATCGGTGCGAATCCGACAAACCAGGCCAGGGTCGATTCCTGACCATCGATAGTGACTTCAGCAGTGCCGGTTTTCCCCCCGATGCGGATTCCGGGAATTTTTACGAGTTTTCCAGTGCCTGATTCGATACACATTTCCATCCCTCTCAAAATTGCGCTTCGATCCTCGGGTTCGAGGCCAATCGGTTCACCGCCATGGTCAACCGTTTCGGTCGCACTGAGCCTTCTCAAAGTCGGCTGAGTGCGGGTCTCATTGCGGGCAATCGAAGCGGTCGCGAGTGCCATGTGAAGAGGGGTGGTGAGCAGATAGCCCTGCCCAATTGAAGTGTTGGCGGTATCGCCCGGTACCCAGCCGCCGTGGCCGTTTTGCCGTTTCCACGGTTTGGTGGGTACGATCATTCTCCGGGCCATGAAGGGAATCTCTAAATCAACCGGGGCATCGATGCCAAAGCGTTTTGCTTCGGTGCTCATTCGATCGATCCCTAAGTCGATTCCGGTTCGATAGAAGAACACATTTGCCGAAACGGACAGGGCCTGCGAGACGTCGATCACCCCGAATCCCGAAGGACTATGGCAGGGAAATAGGCGGTTGCTTACGAGGAAGTATTTCCCGCTCTCCAGACGGGTTTCCGGTTGAATGATTTCATGGCGGAGTATCGAATGCGCCGTGATGAGCTTGAAGGTAGAGCCTGGCGGATAGAGGCCCTGGGTCGCCCGGTTCAGCCATGCGCCCTTTTCTTCTATCTGCGAATATACCTCGGTTGAAATGAAGGGGGTCAGGTCATTGAGGTTGTAATCGGGCTTACTGGCTAAGGCGAAGATTTCACCCGTTTTGACATCCAGCGCAACGGCTGCTCCGGTGAGATCTCCAATCGCATCCTCGGCCGCAGCTTGTATTTTAATATCGAGACTCGTGACCAAATCCTGCCCTTTGCGCGGGACTCGGAATTCGACGCGGTCTTCGCGATATCCGCGTTTGTCGACTTGATAAATCTCAGCTCCCGAACTGCCGGTCAGGTGATCGTTAAAATATCGCTCCATGCCCGCTCTGCCCAGTTTCCCTTTCATTTTGAAAGTCATCAACTCCTCGGTTGGAAGATCGCTCTCGGGTTCTTCAAGGTATCTGGAGACGACATATCCGATAGCATGCGCAGCAGTGTTTCCCTGAGGGTAAAACCGGGCGTTTTCGGTGTAGATTTTTATCGGTGAGTTGGCGGGCAGGTTCTCGATCAGCCGTGCGTATTCGGTGGGAGAGAGGTCATGGACCAGGGTCAGGGGAAGGAGCAGGTTTTCTCGGTAGTGTTTTCGGAGGTCACGTAAGGCCATCGATTCATTACGCCCCGTGAGATCGTTGATGGTCCCCAGGTATCTTTGTAGCACCGATAATCGCGCCTCCCAAACCGTTTCATTGTAGTCGAATTTGACATCCTTCCCGGCTGCCTGCGCCTCAATGACGGCATCCCTGCGGCGCACAAACTCCGGATAAAACTCGTTGCTGCGCAGAAGGTTCAGATCATCGGGGAAGATGACGGCCGAGAATCGAGGGCGATTGCCCACCAAAAGTTCGCCGTTCCGGTCGAAAATGGCTCCACGTGGTCCCGGATATACAATCAGTCTTTGAGCTTGTCGCTTCTCCTTCTGTTTCAATGCAGCATGCTCGAAAAGTTGCCTATAAGCCAGCCCCATCGCCAATACCAGGACCGCAGCCCCGACGATCCAGTAAAAAATCTGGATGCGTGGGTTGCGCATGTTGTATCGATGCACGATGGGTTCGTCGGTCATGTGAGATCTTCTTCAAATATGCGAATGCCGAAGGCGAGACGGAGGCAGGCAGCTTGAAACTCAAAATACCACCATGCCACCGGTGTAATGACGATCTGGGAGATGAAAAGGTTCACAAAAAACTGGGCGAAAAACTGAGCATTCCAGACTGTGCTAGATGCGGTGAATAGGGTGACGGCGCCCCAGCATACCAGATTGAGGATAAAAGCGATGGACACAAACTGAACAATGTTTTCCCGATGTAAGCGTTTTGCGAAGACAAGAGACGTGGCGTGTACGGCCGCAAACAAGGTCGCAAATAAGCCCATTGGGACCGGAAAAAGAGCGTCTAGTAAGAATCCACTTAGAATACAGCCCACCAATCCAGAAGCTCCGGGCCGGTTGAAAGCAAGAAACAATGGGAACACGCCTGGGATGAACAGATAGAGGTTCCAGGGGGAGAGTTGGGTATTGAATACACTCAGTAAAGAAATCAGAAAAGCGTTGGAGATTATCGGAACCCAAAACCTCGGATTTTTGTAAATCGGGATCATAGACGGGGCGCCTCCTGGAGTTCTGAATCGCTCAGGCGAATCAGGATTGTCACCTCTTCAACGCTTAGGAGGTTTTTGCTCATTTGGACCGGGCCGGTTTTGAAAACACCGTCAGTCCCCAGAGTGAGCCGAGATATCGTTCCAATGGTCAAACCAGAGGGAAACACGCCTCCCAGCTCCGAAGAGACGAGCCGTATCGTCTGCTCATCGGAAACAAAAATGTCCGAGGGCACATTGAGCACCGTCCCCTGGGGCGTGAAAAAACTCAGACCGCCTCGCCCCTCATAAGTCACGGGGCGGGGATCTCCATCGAAATTAGCCGCCATGCGGAAACGGGGAGAGGTGACTAGCTCCACTTCGCTCGTAAACGCATGGACATCGACCACCCTTCCGACAATTCCATCCATAAAAATCACCGGCGCTCCATTTCGAATGCCATCGCGAGCACCCTTGCGGACGGTGATACGGTGCCACCACTGATTCATGTCGCGGCGGGTCACCCGGGCTGTCTCGGCTCGAAATCCGGGCTCCTCTGGAATATCTAGGATGCCTTCTAAGCGCTCAATTTCCGCCGCCAGTGCGTCAGCATGTTGAGCTTTCAGGATGTAGGCTCCATTGAGCCTCTTGAGATCCCGGACTTGCTCTGCCAATGCGCGTTTGTCGGTGGCCGAGACGGCGAGGGAGTTTTGCAGGTCGTCAATATAAGAAGAGACGGTCCAAGCCGGGGCTTGAATCTCGTAAAACAAGTCGCGCACCAAGGTTCGGGCCAGGCCTTGTATGACCAGCCACCCTAAGACAAACGCACCCAGGATTAAGAAGGGTCGGTAGGGCTCTAGTTGTTTCCAGAGCACAGCGGAGGGTTAGTTGTTGCGAACTGAGGCGAGGTCTTTTAAGAGGAATGAAAGCTCTTGGAGGACCATCCCGGTGCCATTTGCGACGGCGCTTAGCGGATCATCAGCGACAATCACCGGAAGACCCGTTGCATCCGAAATCAGTTTGTCGAGGCCTCGAATCATCGCCCCACCGCCGGCGAGGACTAGCCCGCGGTCCACCAAGTCCGCCGAAAGCTCAGGCGGGCAGCGCTCCAGCGCATTGCGCACCAGCTCGATGATCGCACTCATGGTATCCGCAAGCGCTTCGCGAATCTCTTGCGAAGTGATTTGAATGGTCTTTGGCAGGCCGGCGACCGAATCGCGCCCGCGCACTTCCATACTCATCTCGTCTTCCAGGGGATAGGCGGAGCCCACCGTGATTTTGATTTCCTCGGCGGTCCGCTCACCAATCATCAAATTGTAAGCCCGCTTCATATAGTTGATGATAGCGTTGTCGATCTCATCTCCACCGACTCGAATACTCTTGGTGAACACCACCCCAGCCAATGAGACAATCGCTACCTCAGTGGTGCCGCCACCGATATCCACGATCATGTTGGCTGCAGGATCCTCAATCGGTAAGCCCACACCAATCGCCGCCGCCATCGGCTCCTCAATCAAGATAACATCGCGGGCTCCAGCGCGGATTGCCGAATCCTTCACAGCGCGCCGCTCCACCTCGGTAATGCCCGAGGGCACCGCTACCACCACGCGAGGTGCTGCCAGTTTTACGTTCTGCTGTGCTTTACCGATAAAATACTTCAGCATCGCCTCGGTGATTTCGAAGTCGGCGATCACCCCATCTTTCATCGGTCGAATCGCTGTGATATTGCCCGGAGTACGCCCCAGCATTCGCTTCGCTTCGAGCCCCACTGCACATACCTTGCGAGTGGATGTGTAAATCGCGACGACGCTCGGCTCCCGGAGCACGATGCCCTTATCTTTGGCGAACACCAGCGTGTTCGCAGTTCCGAGGTCAATTCCGATATCGTTCGATAAAAATCTAAACACAGTCGATGGTAGTAAAAAGGAGTCGCGAGTCCCTAAACCTTTCATGCGAAACACCTTCGAAGTCAAAGCTTAGTTTTCACAAAGCGCGATGCGACGAGAAATTTACAACCCTAAGCGCACGCTGAACGCAGCAAAATGCACACGCCAGTGTGGAAAACCGCCCACGCTTAGAGGATTTCCCGAAGCCACGATACCATCTCTGCAGTGAGCTGCTTCATTTGCTCAGGAGTATCAAAAACATGGTTTGCACCTTCGAGAATTCGATACTCTACGGAGTCGCCTCGTATCCTTTTCACAAATTCACTGTCATAGGGGAGCACTACATCGTCTTCGCTTCCGTGCAAGAGAAGCCACGGAATCCCCACGCTAGGAATTCGGTCGGATAGGCTCTGGTGGGTGACCGATAAGTCATTCATGAAGTTTGAAGACAACGGGAAATCTGGGTCCTCCCACATGATGCCAGCGTCGGGCACAATCTCGCCAAACTCTGCTTCAGCAAATGCCTTCGTATGCACCATGCCAGCGACCGAGATCAAGGCATCAATCCTCCGATCTCGACTCGCTTGCAGCAATCCGACCGCGCCTCCCATGCTATGACCAATGTATGCTATTTTAGGATACGTTTCCGAAACCCTCCGAATAATGCAGTCGAGATCATCAGCCTCCTTGCTAATCGTCGCTTCCGTAAAAAGACCGCCTGAGCCCCCATTCCCTGAAAATGAAAAACGCAATGTATCAAAACCAGCATGATTCAACGAACGCGCGATATTCACGCTGATCGGCCGATCCTTGTCGCCGGTCAGACCATGACCGATCAGGACGATCCAACCATCCCGGTGCA
>JBCCBL010000023.1:0-17002 GCA_039034055.1 Verrucomicrobiota bacterium
ATCCAAACCCTGAGGACCCGGTTCGCATTAGATGCGTTCTAAATGCCGGCCTTACTCTTTCTGACATCAATAAGCTGATCCAAACGCTCAATGATCTGACGGATCGAAATTCGAAACCGACTGCCATTGAATGGGCAAAAATCACTTCAAAACAAATAGTATCATGAATGCACATCGAAAAAAAACTTCAATCTGGCTTCTATTTGGATTTACCCTCTCCAATGCCATCGCGAATCCCTTGGAAAGCCTCAGCGAATCAGAGATACCAGCCCTCCAGAAAGTCTTTGGCGATACCGAGAAGTTTCAGCCACAGATTCTCTATACAACGATTGAGAGGGATCACTCAGGGAAGATCGTTAATCTCAAAACACATTCATTTAACATCGATCCAGACCGCTATTTTTACCCGGCTAGTACCATAAAATTGCCGGCCGCAATCTGTGCATTGGAGTTCCTTAATAAACAGAGTGAAAGCATCTCACTGTCACGGAATACACAATACGAAATCTTCGGTGAGAAACTGAATGAGATCTATCCAGATCCTTTAGAACGAAAGAGCACTCTCGCCATTGACATCGAAAAGATCGCGGTGATCAGCGGCAATATGGCATTCAATCGCCTCTACGATTTGATTGCACCTGATACGATCGAGTCACGACTCCAGGCATTAGGGCTTCAGCGCCCTCGAATTTCACATCGACTGGCGATATCACTGGCACCTGAGCTGAACCGCTCGCTTCTGGGTTTCCACTTTGAGGGAATGAATCGCCCCCTTCTCTCGGAACGTCGCCTTCATGACCGCGATTACTCACCCGTCGAGACAATTGGCCGTGGTTACATGTCTCGAGGAGAGTTTGTCGAAAAACCCTTTCCGGTCCATCGACGGAATTTTATTGGCCTCGCCGATTTGCACAGAGCGCTTCTCGGACTCGTATTGGGAGATCAATACAAAGCACTGCCTCAATTTGAAATCACTGATGAGCAGCGAGCCTATCTGAAGCTTGTCTTCTCACGCCTACCTAGAGAAAGCTCGCTACTGGCGAAAGAGGACCAAGAAAAATCGGATAATTATGTCAAGTTTCTGGTGTATGGAGATCGGCCAGACATGCGCATTCCCGACTCGATCGCCATCATCAACAAAATCGGCCAAGCATATGGTTTTTTGACAGATACTGCCTACATCATGGATGAAGCAGCGGGTGTCGAATTTGGCCTTTCAGCAACTGTTTTCGTAAATGAAAATCTGATCTTTAATGACAACCAATACGAATATGATCAGATCGGTTTCCCGTTTCTTGGGGAGCTTGGGAGGCAAATCTTAGAGCTAGAGCGCGCCGGCAAGTGAGGCCGGATAGGACCCAAACTTAATTTACAATCGGGAGAACCTCGATAGAAGAAAAGGTCGAAATCTACACAGCGGAAGGCAGATGAGTCCTATGAAGCATTCGAGTAAAACTCGTCTATTTTCTTCGCTACATCGCGGTAGCTAATATCTGCAGAATAGAGCTTTTTGTATTCTTCGATGGCGCGTTCCCGATCACCCTTGAGTTCATAACAATCGGCAAGCTCATACATGACTTCCTTCTTGATCTCATTCATGATCTTAAGCTCGCTATTCGCTGAGCTGAGTTGTTCAGCAGCCAAATCAAAAATCTTTTTCGCCTTGAACGCTTTACCCAAATTGAGCAGCGACTGGATGCGCACTTTGGGATTGCGCTGAGATACCTGGAATTGGGCAATTGCTTGGTCTAAGTCACCCTTCTCTAAAAGCAATTCACCAAACTCATATCGATACCCATACTCGTTGGGATAGCGCTCAACGAGCGATCCAGCAAAGGCGAAACGGGTCTCAAAGAGGTCTTGTTGAGCTGATTCGATCTCGGCGCGGAGTTCCGGCGTCTCACCCTCTGACTCAATGAGTTCAAGCTTTTCACGGATGAAGACTTCTTTTGATTCGACCGTAATCTGGATCTCAAGTTTTTCGAGGGCGACATCCGATTTTCCTGATTCAAGCAGACGCGCTTTACCAATCCACAAGAGCGAGTTTTCGTAATCTCCGAGCTTCCGATAGTTTGAGGTGAGGTCGCGAAGGATATTGAGGTTTTCCGGTTCTTTCTCAACTCGCTTGAGGCCGTCTTCAATGAGTTCACGCAGGGCATCTTCGCCAGTGACGGCGCGGCTGGCCTGCTCAAGGCGGACCGCCTCTTCCTCATCTTTGAGCTTTTCGCGAAAGTCTGCTTCTTCTTCCCATTTGCCTTTCTCCATCGATTGCGCAACCGAGGCTTTTCGGATGATGTTCTGAGCATCACCGTCAGCTGGACTACGGGCTAGAATCGAGTCACATAAGGCAACGGATTCCTTATTCCGTCCCACTTCGATCAGTTGTTCGGCGAGGGCCTTGAGGTTATCAAGGTTATCGGGTTCCAGCTCGCGGACGCACTCGTAGGCAAAAATAGCTGTATTGTGATAGCCGAGTTCTTCGGCGGCCTGCCCGAGAATACGATGCGCTGCAACATTGGAAGGATCATCTGACAGAAGCGCTTCCGCCGATTCAATGACCTTGCTCGGGTCTTTCTTGATGCGACCAGCACTCCCTAAGGCAAAAGGAGCTGAGGTGACTTTGGTGAGAAATTTTTTAACACCACCGCTATTCCCAGCTAAACGCTTTTGAGCATCGCGGAGCGTTTTCCGGACCTCGTAAAGACCAGGATACCTTTTGAGGATGTCTGCACAAATGGGGACTGCATAGCCGGGGTTACCTTTTTCAATTGCGCGCTTGGCATTGGTAACCTGCTTTTGGAGTCTAGGGTCGATACTCGATAGGTCTTGCTCTGACATAAAGGGATGCGGGAAGATGGGATACAAAATTCCGTCGTTGGAATATATCTTCGACAGATTGAGGACTCTTAGAAGCTTCGGCGATAAAAAATCGGGAAGTAACCAGAAGCTAAGGTTTTTTTTTACATTTAAAACAATAATTTCGAGGGAATCGGGATCTTTTCGGCTCCTCACGTAGAAATTGGAGCCTGTGAAGCCGCGAAGTCCAGTTTAGCATTTTCGATCAAACTTTGTAAAATTTCCGCTGCTTTGGTGTCTGTTTTGGCCTCCACTAAAAAGCGAAGCTTGGGCTCGGTGCCACTGTAACGAATCATTATTCTCCCAAATTCCCCGAGCGATTTTTCCTGCCTAGCGATGTCCGCTTTCAGACAACTGAGAGATTCTAGCGGCACTTTTTGCTCAACGCGCAAGCTGCCAGTCTCTTGGGGGAATAAAGGGATGTCTGCCGCTAATGCAGAGAGCGATTTCTTCGATTCCGAAATGATCCGAATGATCTCGATTGCCGCGATCAATCCGTCACCAGTCGTTGAGCGCTCACTCAGAATAATGTGGCCGCTGTTCTCTCCGCCTAGCTGAGCGCCCAGTTCACGCATTTTAGCCGCGACATTGCGATCTCCAACATCTTCTCGCAGAACCACGCCCCCTGCTGCACGGAGTCGGTTATCTAAGCCCAGATTACTCTGAACTGTAGCGACCAGGGCATTGCCCTCCAATGCATTTTTCGCAAGGCGATCAAGTGCGAGTATTCCGAGGATCTGGTCACCATCGACAACCTTGCCACCCTCTGTGCAAAATATCACACGGTCTCCGTCCCCATCATGCGCAATCCCCAGATCGGCCTTCTCCTGCAAAACCCTTTCAGCGAGGCCCTTCGGATGCTCACTACCAACCCCCTCATTAATATTTTGGCCATCAGGCGTATGATTGAGAACGATCACCTCAGCCCCAAAGTGTTTGAGGACCGCTGGACTCGATATTGAGGTTGCGCCGTGCGAGCAGTCGACGACGATTCGCAGGTTTGCAAAACACTGCTGATGCATCATGGATCGGACATGGGCGATATAGGCTCCCAACCCATCGACTGGAGAAGAACGTCGCAGATCCAGGCGTGGAGCCTTCTCCGGGATTTTTTCGAAGAGCGCTTCTATGCCCGCTTCCTCAGCCTCAGAGAGCTTTGTTCCCTGAGCATTGAATAGCTTGATACCGTTGTCCGAAGACGGGTTGTGCGAGGCTGTGATCACGATCCCGAAGGTTGCCTGATGTTCTAAAACACTGAAGGCAACTGCGGGAGTCGGGACTACGCCGACATTGAAAATGTATCCATGATGCTCGTTCAACCCTTCAATGAGCACTTCAGAAATCCAAGGGCTGCTCTCTCGGGTATCGAACCCGATCACCACCGTAAGAGGCTTTCCTTCGGAAATTGTTTTGCCGTAGGCTCCTAAAGCGTAACCCAGGCGACGCAATGAAGCTTCATTTAGAATCTGCCCCCCTACTTTGCCGCGAATCCCGTCTGTTCCAAAATACTTCAGTCCCATAGCATGAAAATCCTAATACTCAGCCGAGTTCAGAAATGATTGAGCGCGTCTCTTCAAGCCACTGTGAGGTGCGGCCAGAGCTTATCAAATTTTCGGCGATTTCAACTCCTTGGCCAATGGATTCCACACGCCCCGCCGACCATAGACCAATAGCAGCATTTGCACAGAGCGTATCGGACAAACCACTCTTTTCATCGCCTGAAAAAATCCTCAATAAGCGGGCGGCGTTGGCGGTAGGTGTGTCGCTCTGGAGTTCCTCAAAATCGCACAGATCCTTACCGAAGTCGGAAGGATTCCAGACCCCTGAATGACCATCCAGTTCACCGACACCGCAATAAATCGTCTGCCCAGCCGTAATCGCCTTATCTACGGCTTGTCCCGACACGGTCTCTCCGGATAGAACCACTCCACGTTTTCGCCCTAAACCAGTCAAGGCATCGGCGAGCGGTTTCACCCATTTTTTGTCATACACTCCCAATACTTGAAATGCGGGCTGAGCGGGATTGATCAGAGGCCCAAGGATATTGAAAATTGTGCGTTTTCCTTGCTGAGCGAGCGCTTTTCGGGCCGGAACAATGTGTTTGAATGCTGGGTGAAAGGCCGGTGCAAAGAAAAATGAAAAATTCTGATTTTCGAGGAGTTTTAGGAAATGCTCTGCAGATAGATCGGCTTTAAAGCCCAAAGCCTCTTGCATATCGGCGGTCCCCGATGGGGAGGTCGCTCCACGATTGCCGTGCTTGAGGATCGGAATCCCTGCCGAAGCTAGCATCATGCAGACACTGGTTGAGATATTAAAGGCATTTGAATGGTCTCCGCCGGTTCCGACATAATCCAAACCGTTTTTAGAGATATCAAGAATCGCCGCTGATGGTTTTTGCGCCAGATCTCTAAACGCCGCAGCGAAGCCAATCACTTCCTCAACCGTCTCACCCTTATCGTGCAGGGCGTTTAAAAACGCCTGCTTGTCCATGATGCTTACAGCACCATCGGTCAAGGCGTTGACTGCTTGGGAGATTGCATCAGGGCTTAGATGCTCACCGGCGGATATTGAGTCGGCGAGCGTTTTTAAGACATCAGCTTGCATCACGCGAGAGTTAGGGACGGTCGATCTGCAAATTCAAGCGTAGAATCTGAAGTTATAACCTTGGAGTCTTCCCGAAAGTGCTTTCACTCCTCCGCCAATGGCTCGCCACATTCTCTTCCTTTTTTCAATTTTCGGGCTTCCCTGCTTTTCACAACTCAACGCCCAGACCAGCGAAAATTTGGCTGAGTCATCGCTTGATTCAGAAGTACCCGAATTAACCATTATTGACGGGATCATCTTAGGGCTCGTTGAAGGCATTACCGAATATCTGCCGGTTTCCTCAACCGGACACTTAATCCTCACCAATGCCCTCCTCGGACTTGATGTGGAAACCCCCATGTATGATGAAACGGGCGCTCCCTTGTGGAAAGAAGAGCCCGGCGAGGCGTTCCCCGATGGCATTCCATATACCTTCAAAGACGCCGCAGATGCATACGCTATTATCATTCAAGCAGGCGCGATCGCCGCAGTGATATTTTTGTATTGGCGTCGTGTTCGTGATATGTTGCTAGGGATATTAGGTAAGCATCCGCAGGGTTTCCGCCTCGGAATCAATTTATTGATCGCGTTTATGCCAGCGGTCGTCCTCGGGCTTTTGTTTGATGACTGGATTGAATCTAAGCTATTCGGTGTCGGTCCCGTGATCATCGCCCTAATTGCCGGTGGCTTTTTGATGCTCGCGGTCGAATATTGGCGGAAGCGTAAGATGCAGCATGCTGTTGTGGATGAGCCGGGTCGTGAAATTCATACACTGAGTCCACTGGATGCTCTAGCGATTGGATTCCTTCAGTGTGTTGCGATGTGGCCAGGAACTAGCCGTTCGATGATGACCATTGTCGGAGGTTACCTAGTTGGGCTGAGACCCACCCAGGCAGCTGAATTTTCATTCCTATTGGGCTTGATCACCCTGTCCGCCGCTGCTGCTTACAAAGCACTCAAGGACGGGGCTAACATGCTGATTGTCCTAGATCCCGTCTCTGTTCTGGTCGGTTGTATCGTCGCATTTGTTTCAGCAGTCCTGGCGATCCGATGGCTGGTAAATGCACTATCTCGATTTGGACTCACTCCATTTGCTTACTACCGCATCATTCTAGCAATTGCGATTTTTGCAATGATTCGGTAGGGTGCCTCATTGTATCCGCAAAAGAACGTCTACGACTCGAGCTAGTTTTTGCTAACCAGGCCTTCTTTCGGACACACTTTGAGATGTTTCAAGAGCTGCGTCTTCAGGTCTTCAATTTTCAGCGGTTTCGTCAAAAAGGTATTCACTCCCGCATTAATCGCCTTTTCGCGATCTTGAACAAATGCGTTCGCTGTCAAAAATACGATGGGCACGTCACCAACTTCTGGAAGTTTTCGGATGGCTAGAGTGGCATCGATACCATCCATTTCCGGCATTTGCATGTCCATCAGTATCAAGTCGGGTTTCAGTTTTCGAGTTGCCTCGACTCCTTCAAGCCCATTAGACGCAAGATGAATTTCCAGCCCAAACTTTTCAAAAATAAGCGAAATTAGCCTTTGGTTCAAAAGTCCATCTTCGACCAGGAGCACCACGTTTTCTTCTGAGAGTGCGAGGTCTGCAATGGCTTCATCTGGTATTAAAAACTCTTGTCTTTCCGTGTCTGAAATCTCGATAAGTGGAGATATTAGAGTGAACTGAGACCCGACGCCCTCTTCGCTGGTCACTTCGATATCACCTCCCATTTTTACGGCCAATTCCTTGGAGATTGAGAGCCCCAAACCAGTCCCTCCAAATCGCCGAGTTGTTGAATTCTCGGCCTGTTCGAATGCATTGAAGATCAGGTTAAGTTTATTTTGCGATATGCCGATCCCGTGGTCCTCGACGGTGATTCTAAATTCACCTGGCGAGCCATATGCCAGGATCGAAACAGTTTTTCCAGAATCTGTAAATTTCAAAGAATTGCCGACTAGATTTGTCAGGATTTGTGTGATGCGGGTAGGGTCAGTCTCCACGTATTCGGGGAATGATTCATCGATTATCAATTTTAGGTGGATTCCCCGCTTTTCCGCACTGTGGCAATAGACACTATGAAATGATTCCAATTCCTTGCGAATCGCGACAGGTCTTATATCTAGGGTCATTTTTCCAGACTCGATTTTCGACCAATCTAAAATGTTATCTACAAGCGAAGATAGCTGGTGCCCTGCATTTTTTATATTTTTTAAGTATTCAAATAACCTGACAGTCTTTTCACCTTCTTTAAAATCCGATGCGAGATCCGAGAAGCCCAGCATCGCATTGAGAGGAGTCCGAATCTCGTGGCTCATTGACGCCAAAAATCTAGCCTTTGCCTCGGCACTTCTCACAGCATTTTCTTTTTGCTTCTCGGCATCTTTACGAGACTCAATGGTAACTTTGATGATAACGGCCAATACAAAGATCAGGGTAATTACCGTTCCTGTCGCGATGAATAAAGCTCGGCGCGCTTCCTGAATTCGGCCCTGGTTGAGAAGCCTCTGAGCGCGCAGGTATTCCATATAGGCACTATTGCTATTTAGCGTGAATTGTCTCAAAAATTCGATACATTCACCACTGATCTGGATAACTGACTCAAGGTTCGATAAATCGCCGCTTTCAATCTCGACCATAAAAGGGTCTAATTTTTCGAGAAGTTGCTCAACTTTAATGATTGCAGAAAGGTCTATTTTTGATGCTTCAAGCTGATCACGTAGCCTTCCCTGTCTCATGATGTCGAATTGAGCCAAAGCTATCTCATAGGTGAGACCAATATCTACAGATTGATTTCGCTTAACAGTCCCAGTCTGAGCTAGATGTCGAAGGTTTGCGAGTTCCATATTGGCTTGTACTATCGCCCAAGAAAGGTTTTCGCGTGATTCCAAGGCTTCCCCGGATTGGTCATTAAGACTCTTAAAAAGTGGATTGAAGTAAGCCACGTATGGAATGCCGATTCCGACTGCTAGAATAAGCAGAAGGAGGATATAAATCGAATCTGGTTTGTTTCTGCCAAACACGTTTACAATCCCTCGCGGGTTATTGAATTTCGATAGATTTTACCATCCACACGCTTTTTGCGTAGACCATCTCATCATGCAATTCAGGCATTTCGGTAAAGGGATAAGTGATAAACACTGGCCCTTTTTCTCTTACTCGCAGGGGTTTTCCGTCCCGATCAATCGATAATAAAACCTTAAGATTTTGGGCATCCGCTACCGGAACACTTGCAGCATATCCGTTCAAAGCTTGAACATACATTGAGCCTCCACGAACTCCTAAAAACTCCAAAACATCTTTAAGCAATGGTCCCGACTGGGTGTGCTCGGTATCAAACCAAGGGCTCTTCACACGCAACGAGTGCTGTGGGAATTGCTTTAGCAGATCATAATCGAAAATTGCGCTCTCGCCATCGGTGCTGACTTGGATCTTGCCAGTTACGTGAAGAATAGGCTTCCCATTAGGTGCGGATATTCGGCCCGATTCGTCGACGAGTTCTGGTTGGGCGAAGGCAGCAGCGCCCCACCCCAATAGGAGTACGCAGACGAGAGTCATCGATTCAAATTTTTGCAAGAGCATCATGGATGCTCTAAAATTCGGCACGCCACCCCCTTAATTCAACGCGAACGTATTTTTGGAGCGAAGTTTAATTCAATCAAGCTTCACCAATGGCCTTAGCGGGTGTCAGGTCATCTGCGCTTACATCTTTGTTGAAACGCATCGAGATGACCTTCGAGACCCCCTTTTCCGGCATCGTCACCCCGTAAACAACGTTTGAGGCGGCAATGGTTCGCTTGTTGTGGGTGATGATGACAAATTGCGAATACCTCGTGAAGCTCTTCAGCATCTCAGTGAAGCGGCCAATGTTTGCGTCATCCAGTGGAGCATCTAATTCATCGAGCACGCAGAACGGACTCGGCTTCACCATGTAGATCGCAAAGAGGAGAGCGACTGCAGTCATCGTCTTCTGTCCCCCAGAGAGCAAACTCAGACTCTTGAGACGGGTGCCCGGAGGCTTCGCGGTGATTTCGATACCCGAGTCGAGCACATCCCCTTCGTCGACCAACTTTAGATCGGCAAAGCCACCTCCGGTGAGCTGGTCATACGTGTATTTGAAGTTCTTGGTAATCTGCTCAAAGGTGTCCTCAAAAAGTTGCTGAGAGACCGTGTTGATCTCATCAATGGCTTGGACTAAACTATTCTTTGAATTCCACAAGTCATCGCTCTGCTCTTTCAGGAACGTGTATCTTTCGGAGAGATCAGCATACTCCTGGATCGCGACCAGATTGACCGGTCCCATCGACGCGATGCGCGACTTCAGAGCTTTGACCTCGCTACCAACCTCGGTCCAATCCGTGGCGTCCATCGCGTCCAGGTCAGCGGGGGTTGGATCTCCACGCTCCGTTTTCGGCTGGGCGTCCAAGGGATCCCCATCCTCCATCGCGTCCAAGTCGACTCGCTTTTCAAACTCTTCGTCGGCCTTCCAAAGTTGCCATTTCCAATCAATCCTCGCCAGATCGGCTTCATAATCGGTCTGCGCCCGCTCTGAAAGGGTGCCCAGTTTGGAGCGGCAGGCCACCAGTTTCACTTCGATTTTATTAAAATGACTTTCGATTTCGCGCTCATCGCGCCGCTTTTCGGCAATGAGTTGCTCGGCTTCTTTGACACGAGCCTCCAGCCCCTGGAAACGTTCCCGCTGCACTTCCAACTCACTGCCGGTCACCTCTAGCGTCTCTGAAATCTGTTTGTGTCGGGCTACCATATTGCCCTCTTCATCACGTAGGGATTGGCCCTGCTCAATGAGGGTATCGCGCTCCTGTCCGCGCCGTCGCAAAGTGCTCTCGGTGAGGTCGCGTTGCTGACTGATCTGAGCCATCGCCTTGTCCAAGGACTCGAGGCGCTGACGCTTCTCGGCCAACTGCAGTCTCAAGTCCGCCAATCGGTCCCGCCGCGCATCGCGCTCTTCACGGTAGGTCACAACGGCTTTCTCGCCTGCCTCAATGGACTCTCGGTGATTATTCAGATCGTCTTCGCCCTTGCCCAGCTCCAGGCGCGCATTTTCCAGACTCGCCCGCTGCCTCTGGTTTTGCTCCTCGAAATCACTCAGTTCGCGCTCCGCTCTTTCACGGGCCTGGGCATTTTTCTGCTGGTCTTGAATCGCCGCACGCTGTTGGGCCTTAAGGGTCGAGACTTCTTGAATGACTTCTGAGATCAGAGCCCGCTTTTCTTCGATCTCCTTTTCAATCGACTGCACCTTTTCCTGTAGCGATTCAGCTTCATCGCGCTGCACGGCTACTTTTTGATGCAAGCCTTCAAGAGATTCTTTGAGCGTCCGGATCTCATTTTGACGTTGCAATATCGAGGCATCCGAGCCCTTCCCACGTCCACCTTGGAAGGTGCCATCTGCTCCCAAAAGGGTCCCATCTCGGGTCGAGACTTTAGAAAATCGAAACTCTGGATGCGCCTCCCAATATGCGATGAAACGCTCCAAATCATGGGAAACATAACATCCGCCTAGCACCGCACGAACATGCTCGTTTACATCCGAATCAACAATCTCCAAGGCCGAGATCACCCCTTCGGGAAGATCGCTGGGAGTGTTATAGGCAATAGCTCGAATCCCCTCCGCACGCATTGTCGCGCGACCAAGCTTCTTTTCATTCAGTTTCGCGATCACCTGAGTCAAAGTCTGCTGACTGTCGAACACCAAGGCATCGAGATGGGTCCCGAGAAGCGCTTCAAAGGGAATGCGATTTTCTTCGGATACTTGGAAATTCTTCGCGAGTAATCGAATGCCAGCGGGATCTAGTTGATCGCCCAGCTTACCCTGCAAAATGGCTTTAGCACCGGCTCCAAAACCTTCAAAAGCATTGTTCAGTTTTTCGAGAACATTTAACTGGGCAGTCGTCCGAGCGATCGTCTTATCGGTCTCCTGGGCCTCCGATTGTTTGGCTCGCGCCTCTTGGATCGTCTGTTTGCGCTGAGTCGTGAGCGAATCAAGGGCCGCCTGTTCGGTATCGCGACGTTCCTGCCGAGCCTCCAAAGTTGTGACCACTTCCGTTAAATTAGCCTCGATGCTCGACGTCTCCTCGCGCAGGGTAAAGGCGTGTTCCGAGAGTTCGGCGTGGCGAACTTCATAGGTCTTCAGCTCGACTTCCAGGGTGGTTGCATTGGAGCGCAGGCGGGTGAGCTTGCTCTCGAGGACAAGCAGGTGTTGACTGTTCGCGCAGAGTTCGCTAGGAGTGACCCCTAATGCAAGGTCTTGCGTCGATTGCGTTTGGTGTCTTTCGATACCGATTGAGCGCGAACTGATCTAAATAACTGCCAATGCCTACGAAGGCAGGTATCCAAGAACGAAAACGCCGAACGGCGCTTTTTGGAAAGCAGATGTCCATCGATTCCTGTATACGCAGGAACGTTCGGAACTTTCAGCCGGCCCTAATCCACAGGGCGCGTCACAATTAAATCATTGATCCGATTGGCTTTGGATTTGGCGAACAGAACATTGTGGAGATACCAGACCTCGCCGTCTGCGAGCGTGATTTCGATGTCGCCAGTAATTACAAGCCCAAGGATGCGGTGGCGCAGGAAATCATCTTTCAAATACCGGCACCGTGCATTTGCACCGCTTTCAGCCCGGTCCCCGCTGCCCCAGAAGACCCGCTCGCGCACCTGCCCCGGAGCGATCTCGTAGAACTTCACCTTGTCGAAGCCAAAGATCATCACCGCCCACATGACGAAAACGCTGATCCCGACAAACCAATAGAAAGCCGGACTCATCCGGATGTCGAGCCCGCCAATAAAGGCCGCAATGGGACCGGAAAGATTGGCTGTCGCCAGCAGGATACCGCCAATCAGCAGGATCAATCCAAGGATAACAGAGTTCGCCCCCCGCAATTTCACCGTGGTTGAGAAAATGATGAAGACCAACACGAAAACAAAGGTCTGACCTTGCACCCGCGCGGCCGCTTCTGTGCCTTCACCAGAGACGAATAGAGAGACGATCCCAAACAATAGCCCCAGCGACCAGATCGGCCACCAGTAAAGGATCGGCGAATGGGTATAGACCCTCAGCTCTGAGAGCTGGTTAAGCCCATCCTGCACAGAGCTCGGCTGCGGTGGCGCCGCGGTCTGTGCTGTTTCGGTTGGGGTGTCGGACATGCCATGGCCTCCATGATGAGGCCAAAGCTTAGCAAGTCCCGCTGGGATGCGGAATTGGTTTTTACGAAAATATTGAAGTGCTTAGGCGCTGTCGCCGTCGGAAAGGTTGCGCTCGATCTGCTGCTGCTGCAGCGCCAACAGCGCCATACCTCTGAGCAAGGCACCTCTGTTCTGACCCTTTTTATAGCTCAGCCGCTTATACAAGGTGATCGTGCCTTCGCAGATGTCTTTATTGGCGGCTTTGCCTCGCTTTTCAGATGTCAGCTGCGTCAGCATCAGTTCAACGGAAGGCTCCAGGGTCGCGACATTCATCGTCCAGTTGAGCACTTCTTTCTGCGAGGCTGCACGACGATTGGCGACAGTTTGCGGCGCGGACAAGAGATCAATGATCAATTGTGTTTCACGCTTGCGCAGGTCCCGCGGGAACTCTTTGACTGATTTCAGCGGTTCGCCTTCAATCAGGCGCACACAATCAGCGGCATCTTCTTCGTTCAGGTGTTCATATGTGTCGATCATCACGTGGATGATTTCACGAACATCTTCGTCACTGGCGACGCGTGAAAGCTGGAGGATCTCAGCGAGGAACTTTTCCCGCATCCGCAGACCCGCCAAGTAGCCAGCCTCGCGCGCCGAGCGACCTTTGCTGAACTCGTAAAGGGCAATCTTCCGGAAAGATGCATAGAGCTGTGGGCGACGGTCCTGCAGAACGACGAACATTTCGCCATACATATCGCCTTCGGCGGCGAGCGCTTGCACTTCGGCGTCAAACGTTGACGGATCAATCGCTTTGCCGCCGCATGCGGCCAGACCGATCATACCAATCGCGAGAAATGCAGTCTTCAGTCGATGACGCACAGCCATGGATAACCCTCGTATCTCTTAAGTACATGTACGCCTTGCCTCGCACATGCTTTCGAAGGATATGGCAGAGTTACCTTAATATGCTGATAAATTGAGACCGCGGTTTCGATGCAATTCAGTAATCAAAACGGTGTCTTAGACGGGCACCATTCATGCATTTGAGAAAGGCCCATCGGCGCAAATGAAACTGGTATTCATCTACGGACCTCCGGCGGCGGGAAAGCTGACCATCGCTCGCAAAGTTGCTGAAAAGGCCGGTCTTGCGCTGTTTCATAATCACTTGATTGTTGACGCTGTCGGAGCCGTGTTTCCGTTTGGCAGCGAGCATTTCAAGCGCTTGCGAGAGAAATTCTGGTTCGAGACGTTTGAAGCTGCGGTGGACGATGGCCAGTCCTTGATCTTCACCTTCCTGCCTGAGGATACGGTGGATCCGAATTTCGCCCAGCGTGTGATCGACCTGGTTATCGCGCACGGTGGGGAGGTGATCTCTGTCAGGCTTAATGCGTCCCGGCAGTCGCAATTGGCGCGCATTGACAATGAGAGCCGAAATGCGTTCGGGAAACTTCAGGATGCGGAGCTTCTGAAAGCCAATTTCGATCAGTTCGAACGCTCGCTTTCGAACATGCCAGAGCCTGATCTGGTGATTGATACAGAAACACTGGACCCTGACCGCGCCGCCGATCTCATTGTGGCTCAGCTCACCTGATAACTCGATTTAGCTCCCGCCACGACACCCCTAGCGCGCGTCTGCTCAGCGGGTAGGGTCGCGCAAATTCTGTCATCAGGGAGCTCCTCATGGACGTTAGCACCGCAATCAAACAACGGATTTCGACCCGCGCCTTTCTGGACACCCCCTTGCCCGAAGCTGACGTTCGGCAATGGCTCATTGATGCGCAACGCTCGCCATCGGGTGGAAATTTGCAGCCCTGGCGCGTCATCGCGCTCGCTGGCGATGCAAAACAAGCTGTGGTCGACCTCGCCGCCGCGAAGCTCGCCGAGAATCCACGGGGCGAACCCACAGATTATCCGATTTATCCCGATTACATTTCAGAGGCTCAGAACACACGTCGACGCGCGGTAGGCGAAGCGATGTATGGCAAGATCGGCATTCCCCGCGACGACAAAATGGGTCGGATGATGTGGTTTGCGCGAAACTACCAGTTCTTCAATGCGCCCCTGGCCCTGTTCATCATCATGGATGAGCGCGTCGGGCACGGCCAATGGGGGCACACAGGTATGTTCATGCAGACTTTGTGCTTGCTGGCTGAAGAGCGCGGCTGGGGCACCTGTATGCAGGAATGCTGGGGCATTCTGCGGCCAAGCCTCAAAGCGCATTTGGGCCTTGCTGAGCACGAAATGGTCTGGTGTGGTATGGCCGTCGGCGTACCGGATAAGGGTGACCCCGTGAATGAACTTTATACCGAGCGCGCAGGTCTCGACGAATTCGCAGAGCTGCGAGGATTTTAACCCGCAAGAGCCGCCAGACTCATCAAACCGGCCAGTGAAAACATGGCATTCGCGCCGACAAACACGTAAAAGGTGAGCGTGTCTTCGCCTGACTCACCGAAAGCTCTGGCCAGAAGATACAAGCCGATCAAAACGCCAGCCAACACTGCCGAAATGCCGTAAATCAGAATGGGCGTTTCCGTCGGATCGCCCATGGAACTGCGCGACCCATTGATGTTTGTGACAGCGAGAAACATCACAGGCAGGGCGAGCAAAATGCCCCAGCCGAGAATTTGCCAAGCCAAGACTTTGACGAGCTTTGAGACAGAGCGCATGTTTTGATCGTCGTCCTAGTATCGTCATAAACTCGCCTCATGCCGACCGTTTGGCAAGCTTTAGATAAGCGGCATGGATATTGGTCGTCGCTCTTGCCTCACAGGCTTGTTTAACCTCCCTTTTCTGCCGGGCATCGCCGCCCGCCATGAAACCAAAGCGGCCCGTCTTATCGTTCAGGCGCGGACACAAATCGGGGTGACGACGTTCTACGATGCCGCCTATGTCGCGCTCGACTATCCAAGAGGGGATATCCCGCGCGATCGCGGTGTCTGCATTGACGTGATCATTCGCGCCTATCGCGATGCCTTTGACTTTGATTTCCAGAAACACATTCACGAAGACATGTCCGCCCATTTTGAAGCTTACCCGAAGCGTTGGGGCCTGAGACGGACGGACCGCAACATTGATCACCGTCGCGTCCCCAATGTCGAAACCTGGCTCGAACGCTACGGACATGAGCTGCCCGCCCAAAACTGGCAGCCCGGCGACCTGATCACCTGCCGCGTCGGCGGGAGACTCCCACATATCGGCATCCTATCCAGCCAGCGTGACCGCGCGGGCCGCTGGAAAGCGATCCATAATATTGGCCTTGGCACGCTGGAAGATAGTCGCATCTGGGCCTATGGCGAGAAACGGCGCTTCCGCTTCTTGCCTAGCTGAGCATCATGCGCAGGCGGAGCAAATGCTCGTCCCAACCTTTGTCATGATCGATCATTTCGCCAAACTCGGTGATGCCGGTATGAGTCATGGTCAGCTGCGTGCCGCCATCAACGGGCAAAAGCTCCCACGTGACAGTCGTGATCACGCCTTTCAGCCATTCATGGGTAAAGGTGTGAACCAGCCGCTTCGGCGGATCAATCTCCAGAACATCGCCCCACATGAGTTTGCGATCCTCTTTGTCGAGATGGAAGCTTAAATATTGAAATGAGGCGCCAGCGGTAAGGTCGCGATCGGTCTCATGAAACCATCTTGCCAGCAGCTCCTTCTCGGTCAGATGCCGCCAGACTTTTTCCGGTGTGGCTCTTAAATAGATTGTCTTGATCATCACCGCATCACTCATCATCCGCCTCCACAGCTTGCTTTAAAGTTTCAAGTTTTTCGTCCCAGAACTGATCAAAGAAACGGAGCCAATCGGAAACGGTCCGAAGGCCTTCCGGTTGCAGCGTGTGCAAGCGTTCTCGTCCGCGCGCACGGACCCGGATCAAACCGCCCTCTTCCAGGATCCTCAAATGCTTGGTCACCGCCGGACGCGTCATCTCATAGTTCGACGCGATCTCGCCCAGCGAGCGTTCGCCTTTGGCCAAGAGCGACATGATGCTGCGCCGGGTTGGATCGGCAATGGCGCGGAAGACCAATTGTTCTGACATGATATGCAACCTTTCAGCTTCCTTTTATAGGAAACCATATAGTTTCACGTCAAGCCCCATTCTTAGGCTGGCCTATCTCGCAAAGCGCGCTAAACACACGAACATGAAAATCGCGACCTGGAATGTGAACTCCGTCAAAGCCCGCCTCCCCACTGTGCTGGAGGTGCTCAAAGCCATCGATTGCGATGTGATCTGTCTGCAAGAGATCAAGTGCGAGACAGATGCCTTCCCCTATATGGAGATCGAAGAGCTCGGCTATAATGTCGAGGTGCACGGCCAGAAGAGCTATAATGGCGTCGCCATGCTGTCGCGCCTCCCGCTGGAGGATGTGGGCCGACATGGTCGAGGTCTCCCCACCATGGGACAGCGGAAGCATAACAGCGCTGAACGGCGCCAC
>JBCCBL010000024.1:0-16837 GCA_039034055.1 Verrucomicrobiota bacterium
GCTACCGCCGTTCCAAATTTTTGGGCAACGGTCTCTTTGCGGTGGCGAAGGGCAGCGTCATCGAGAATGTCGTCGTGGACTAGGGTGGCGATGTGAACCATTTCGACGACGGCCGCGGCCTTAACAAGATCTGGATTTACGATACCCGTTCCATCTGTCCCAGAGAAAAACATCAACATTGGGCGCAGACGTTTCCCGCTGTTTTCGATCGTGTATTGGACGAGTTCCCGGATCTCTGGTTCAAAATCTTCGACCTGCGCATTCATCAACTCAGCCAGTGCCGAAAGCCCCGGTTTGACCTGCGTGTAAAGCTGTTCAAATCGGACCGGTTGAGCCTTAGGGGCCTCGTTGACGACTGATGCTGTCGGAACCATCAGCGGGAAGGTAGGCCTAGTCTGACTAATTGCAAGGGCGATGCGCAAAAGCGTTGCCCTATTTACCTTGTTCAGATTGCCATAGGCCTGGAAGAATAGACGAATTTTGATCCCCGCAGCACTGATTATTAACGGGACAAGCCATAACAATCAGTTATACTCTTATGCTCGATAAGCTTATTGAATATTTGGCGCCGGCCTTGATCGCTGGTTTTCTCTTCAAACTCTGGTTCGACGATTACCAAGCTAGGGGTTCTGAAAATGCCCCGGCAAAACCGATTCCGGGAGCAAGTCCGACGAACGGGAGGGCTATTGGGATTGGGGTTATCGGGGCGCTCTTGATTCTGGCGCTAGAAACGGGTGGAGAGATCGTCCTGGGAATTTCCGACGAGCAAAAGAGCATCACCTTTCTCTTTCTGATTCCGATCTTGGCTGCTGCGATTACTGAGGAGGTGATTTTTCGAGGATTCCTCTTAATCACTAATCGCGGCCGCGCGGCGCTCTTCGCGAGTGTTTTTGGGTTCTCCCTGATTTTCGCGCTCTTGCATGATTTTTTGTGGACGCTTGAAATGCCGGAAGATGTCGCTGGGTGGAAGGTCTGGGAGGGGTCTTTCGTTCTGAATCTAGATATCAAGGGCTTCTTCAGCACCATCCTGGTTTTTATGAACAGCCTCTGGTTTTATTTCATACGAATTATGCCAGCAAATAAGGAGCAGTCCTTGATTCCCTGTTTCGTGGCCCACGGAGTGAGCAACCTGGGTGTTTTTTTGATAAAGTGGGCTCAGGGGTTCGTGCTTGGGATTTTCTAGATTTGCTTGGTTTTGGGCATTGGCGAGTCAAACTGAGGCATGGTTAAAAATCGTCACTACGCGTGACACTAGCGCATTTTGCGGCTCATTTTTATCGATTGTGGCAAGGTCGAATCCGGAATTTTTTTGGGAATTTAGCGAAACGGATTTCCTACATCATGAGCGAGACGAGTCATCGTTGACACATTTTTAACCGGATCATGGAGCCGGAGGTTACCGCGAATTGGCATGCCCGGTGCTCTTTTCGGGGCCCGCTTCCGATCCTTTCAATTGGTGGCGGGTCGGCGTGGGCGATAACAAAAGAGTCTCTGAGGCCGCACCGAGCAATCTAACCGTATTACTATGACAACTATGAAATCTAAAGTGTTAAACCTGGGCCAGCGCTTCCGTGTGCAGTCGTCTCTCGTTGCGCTACTCGGACTGGGTGCCCTAACTTCCGCGATGGGCCAGGATGCAGAGTTTGCAACATATGAAGACTTCGCTGCCGGAGGTGGTTTTGCGCTCTTCACCGTCAACAATTTATGGATATTGGTAGCAGCCGCTCTGGTATTTCTTATGCACCTGGGCTTCGCGACGCTTGAGTCGGGCATGTCTCAGGCGAAGAATACGACCAATGTTCTTTTCAAGAATGTTTTCATCATCTCAATTGGTATCCTGACCTACGCGTTTACTGGGTTCAATACCATGTATCCTGGCGATTTTAACGGATACATCGCTGTCCTTGGGCCGATCGCATCTGGATTTGAGGGAGCTGATGCCGTCGCCAATCTGACCGCAGCTTACGCGGACTACACCTATTGGGCAGACTTTATTTTCCAGGCGATGTTTGCAGCGACGGCGGCGACCATCGTATCCGGTGCGGTGGTTGAGCGTATTAAGCTCCCCGCCTTTATGGTTTTCGCTACGCTTCTGGTCGGATTTGCATATCCGGTTTGTGGTTCTTGGAAGTGGGGCGGAGGCTGGCTCGACGCCATGGGCTTCTACGATTTTGCGGGCTCATCCATTGTTCACGCATTTGGTGGTTTCGCCGCTCTTGCGTGTGTGCTGGTTCTCGGTCCACGTCGCGGAAAGTTCCTCGAGGGAGGCAAGATCAAGCCGATTCCTGGTCACAGCTTACCGCTGGCGACGATTGGTGTTTTCCTACTGTTCCTTGGATGGTTCGGATTTAACGGTGGATCGGTCCTCAGTGCAGACCCAGCGCTCGTCTCCTTGGTATTCACCACTACCGGACTTGCAGCAGCCGCTGGCGCGATTGCCGCCATCATCACTTCATGGGTGGTGCTGCGGAAGCCAGACTTGACAATGGCACTCAATGGAATCCTCGCGGGTCTCGTTGGCATCACCGCTGGGGCGGACTCCGTTGATCCCTATGAAGCGATTATTATTGGTGTGATTGCCGGTGTGATCGTGGTGTTCTCAATTTTGTTCTTCGACAAGATCAAGATTGATGACCCTGTCGGCGCGATCTCTGTTCATGGTATCTGTGGTATTTGGGGCACTGTTGCAGTGGGTATCTTCAACCCAGATTTCTCATTCGTGACCCAGCTCATCGGAACGCTTTCTTATAGCGCTGCAGCCTTCATTTTCTCCTTCGTGGTATTCTTCATCCTCAAGGTGACCATTGGAGTGCGCGTATCCGAGGAAGAGGAAGTCGAAGGTCTCGACATTGGCGAACACGGCCAAGAGGCATATCCCGATTTCTCTCCTCGCTCTCATTAATCTTAATTAAAACAATTAACGTATTTAAGGGAATCCCCACAACATGAAGCTAATCAAAGCTATCATCAAGCCGTTCAAGCTTGAAGAGGTCAAAGAGGCACTGTCCGACATCGGAATCGAAGGAATGACAGTCACCGAAGTAAAAGGTTTTGGGCGCCAAAAAGGGCACACCGAAATCTATCGCGGAAGCGAATACACGGTAGACTTCCTTCCCAAGGTCATGATCGATGTCGCAGTCGCTGATGAGGTGGCTACGAAAACCGTAGAAACCATCGTGAAGGCCGCAAAGACCGGTAAAATCGGTGACGGAAAAGTATTCGTCGTTCCTGTCGAGGAAGCGATTCGAATCCGCACTGACGAGTCCGGTGACGGCGCGATCTAATCGAGATCCTTAACCGATTCTCAAAAATGAAGCGGCCCCAGTGCGGGGCCGCTTTTTTTATTCTGAAATTCAATCGAGTTTAATGCTCGCCGTAGCAGGCGCGTGTTTTTTTGTTCTACTGGGTCAAAGGGTCTCTACGGCTTCTTTTAACCACGAATGGGCACGAATCCACACGAAGAAATAAACGATTCGTGTAAATTCGTGGTTCATTTTTTAGAGCGTCTGGAGCAACGGCTTGGTCTTCTAATTCATTTTAACAAGTAGAATTAGGCTCCCTGGATTAACTGGATTTAGTTTCCAAGGAAAATGACAATAACTCCGGTTAAGATGCCGGCCAGTCCAAGAATTTTCCGTCGGCTGCTAGATTCCTTTAGAATCAAGATTCCGATGAGGAATGAGATGATCACGCTACAGCGGCGAATCGGAGTGATGACCGACACCAGCGCACCAGGCTGATGCATAGCAGTGAAGTAGATGAAGTCGGCACACAGCAGTGAGATCGCGATCATTGGTATGCTCCATTTCCATCGGAACGGTGATCTGCGATTCCAGAGACCGGCGAGCCATCCTAGGTAGAGGGGTAACATGATGACTGCCAAATAGATAGAAAACCAGGCTTGAACGGTCGCGGGTGAGAATTCGAGGTGCTGGAGTAGGTATTTGTCATAGATACCGCTGCAAGCGTTTATCAGAGTAGCTCCGACCATCGCGAGAATCCACCGCGGATCATGTTCTTTTTCGAGATCATCTCTTTTACCGCTACTGAAGTACCAGAAGGCTCCTAGGGTAAGGGTGATTCCGATGAGCTGTGTTGATGTCGGCGATTCGCCTAACACACCTATGGCAATCATTAAGGTCCAAACCGGCGAAGTGGCACGTATGGGTGCCGCAATGGAGAGTGGGAGGGCCTTGAGAGCGAAGTAAGATAGCATCCAAGCGCAGCTTACCAATGCCGATTTGGCAATAATGTAGGCATGATCAGTGAATCCTAAGGGTTCTGGTATTAGACTACTCGGGAGCCATGAGGACCGCAACTCCGACGCAAAAAGGAGCACTGGAGTCCATATGAGGGCACCAACCAGGTTAGCAAAAAATAGGACGGGGAGGACCGCGTTTTGATTGACTGAGCGCTTCTTGAAATAGTCGTAAACTCCCAAAAACAGAGCCGAACACGCTGCTAGAATGATCCAGTGCACAGCGATGAATAGCTCCCCGGGCCGCCTACTCCTTGCCTCCAAAAATGTTTTTCACACCGTCGGTGATCGCTTCAATGCTAATGGTGCCATCGGTAATCGCTTTCCTTCCTGCGTCTGCTACTGAGGTGCCCACACCTTTGACCAGAGCGCTGACGATTTCCGCAAGCGCTTCACTTGGACCCATTCCGTTTGGATCTTCGGTTCCGAGGTCTCTCAAGGTTATCGAAGGGAGGGGCAGGCTTAAGTTCCGTCCTCCGATCGAGAGGCCTACCGAACCGTCCTCGATAATTACCTCATCAATGGCGAGGCGGATTTCCGCACTTTCTGGATCCGAGGGAGTCTCCTTGGAAGTGGCAGGGGCAGATTTAAATCGTTCACTGGCCGCCTGGATGTTTTTTTGAATATCGGCGATATTGCTGGATCGGAGAGACTTTTCGTAAGCTACGCTGGGTGCCTTGAGGTAGATTCTGCGGATTCGAATGGGTCCCTCGTCGAACAAAGATGCAATATCGAGATCTATCGAAATCTCATCAAGCCCTACGGCCTTTTCGCCAGAGTAGCCTTTTGGATTTCCCACGACAAGGCCTTGGATTGATGCATTTCCAGAGAGCGGTGACACACTGACGTCCTGGACACTGAATGTGGTCTGAGTGAGTTGAGGACCGATCGCGTTGACGCCTTCTCTGATCATCGTTCCGAGGAACACCCAGCCCGCGATGACAATCGCGGTGAGGCCGATTGCAAAAAATAGGAAGAGGCCTAGGAGGAGTTTTTTCATGATGAGGTGAACGTGCGTTTAGTAGCTTTTAGCAAATACGATCTTTTTATCAGAAGCGTCACCGCTGAATATGCACGTGCCGGCGGTTTCATTATTTTCCAAGGGAATGCAGCGGGCGGTCACTTTGAGATCCTTTTGCAGTTTTTCGGCTAGGGCATCCGTCATATTGCAGTGAGCGATGGCGAAGCCACTGGGTTGGTCATCTTGGAAGAACGCATAAAAGTCCTTTTCGGAATGAATGACTTTGCTTGCTGCTTCCCGATAACTGAGGGCTCTTTGAAAGAGTAATTTTTGAATGTCTTCGAGTGTCTCTACGGCAGTTGCGATGAATTCATCGCGGTTTTGCCCATATTTTTCTTTGGAGCCTTTATCGCGCCTTCCGACGAAAACAGAGTGATTGTCGATGTCGCGTGGGCCTACTTCTAAGCGGATCGGAATGCCCTTTTTAATCCAACTCCAGGCCTTTTCCCCACCGCGGATATCGCGTTTGTCGAGTTCCACTTTGATGGGTGCGCCGAGGTATTGAATTTTTGCGAGATCCTCGGCGAGCTGATCGCAGAAGGTGTTTACCTTGTCGGCGAGGGCTGGTTTGGGGATCACCGGAATGATTGCTATATGGGCGGGGGCGATGCGGGGTGGGCATATCAGGCCGTCGTCGTCGGAATGTGTCATGATCAAGCCACCGATCAATCGCGTGGACACGCCCCAACTGGTTGTCCAGGCATACTCTTCGATGCTTTCGGAGCTGAGGAATTTGATGTTGCTCGATTTTGAGAAGTTCTGCCCCAGGAAATGCGAGGTGCCGGCTTGCAGTGCCTTGTGGTCCTGCATCATGGCCTCAATGGTATAAGTGTCGACCGCGCCTGGAAATTTTTCGTCGTCGGTTTTACGGCCTTTGATTACAGGCATAGCCATGTAGTCTTCGGCAAAGCGCGCGTAGACTTCGAGCATTTTGAGGGTTTCCTCTTCTGCTTCATCAGGGGTTGCATGAGCGGTGTGGCCTTCTTGCCAGAGGAATTCTGAGGTGCGCAGGAAGAGGCGTGTTCGCATTTCCCAGCGGACAACGTTGGCCCATTGATTTATGAGCAAGGGTAGATCGCGGTAACTTTGAATCCAGCGCGAGAAGACGTCGCCAATGATGGTCTCGGATGTCGGGCGGACGACCAGAGGTTCATCCAGTTCTCCTGCCGGGACGAGTTGGCCGGTGCCGTCATCCTCTAGACGCGCGTGTGTGACGACTGCGCATTCTTTGGCGAATCCATCAACGTGCTCAGCTTCTTTTTCGATAAAACTCTTTGGTATGAACAGAGGGAAATAGGCGTTGCGGTGACCAGTCGCTTTAAAATCCGCGTCGAGTTTGGCCTGGATGTTTTCCCAGAGTGCGTAGCCCCAGGGCTTGATGACCATGCAGCCGCGGACCGGTGAGGTTTCTGCCAGATCGGCTGCTTTGATGACTTGCTGATACCACTCAGGATAGTCTTCGGAACGGGTCGGCGTGATCGCAGTTTTGGGTGCTTTGGACATGGTAGATGATCAGTGGGAGCGCTTATGAATGCTCGCCTCGGATCGCTTTTCAATTCGTAAATGGCCGTGTCCGCGGATCTAGCCGGTGATGAGGCTAAACAAGTTAAAGGCAGCGTACATAAAGCCGATCATACCCATGAGAGCGACCCCCGCCTGGAAGCGTTTGATTTGATGAACGACCGAAGCCGCATTTACGATATTGATGAGGCTCCAGAAGGTTCCGACAAGCTGGGCAATCGCAATAACCGGGATCACTTCGGACAGACGGTCGTTAGGGTAGAGCAAAAAGAGTGGGAGCGCTACCAGTAGGCTGCTACCAATCGGCAGCAATCCCAGTGCAATGGCTCCATGGCAGAGGCGCGTGTTTGCCTTTCCGCCAAAGAATTTACCCGATTTTGATAGTACCCACGCCGCCACTCGAAAGACGATGAGGCCGATGATTGGAGAGAGCAAACCTAGGGTCGCCAGAAAGTCATTAAATGCGAATCCGGGGCGCGGATAGACTGGAAGCATCGCGTAGAATACGATCCCTGCGGCGCTTAATACCGCCCACATCGCGGTGAAAGGAATGTAGCCGATAGTAATGCATGGCTCCAGCGTACGCCTCGGAGATAGGAGGCCTTTCAATAAACTTACTTGGACTAGAGGTGGGCTGCTTTCAGAATCGGAAGACATCGTTGAGCGGGAGTTTCGGCTGAATTGAGACCGCCTATTTCATTTAGGCAACTCTTGGAAGATGATCGCCATCGTTTCAAGTGCCTTGACTGAGTCCGTGGTTTGGCGGTTTTTCGGCGGAATGATAGAATGAGCAGGCTTTTTATGAATTGCATGGGCATTTATGAGACATTTAACGAAAGCTCTTCGTGAGTTCCCGTTGAGGCAACCTCTCATGCCGCTCCTTCTGAAAAAATCCAAACAATATCTTCAGAATCCGGGCGCTCTCAACGACTTATAAAAGAGTCACTTAGCCACGCGAAGCGACTGAGGACTCGTTGCTTACCAGCATATGAGTGCACCCAAAGCCTATGGCTTTAGAGTACAGGTCCTCTGTATTCGCGGATCGTGGTTGATCAATAGCCGAAGGGATCGCGCAGGTCTCTTCGGCTTCTTTTTAAGCGAGTCGCACACTGGAATCTACGGAGCCTCTAGAGGGCGTTGGCCTTCTGCATGGTCGTCGATGATTCGAGTGTCTCCATATCGATGCGGCCTGTGTTGAGGGCGACCCAGTCGCGAGTCACGCGCAGGGCTTCTCTGAGATAGATGTCAAAATCGGGGAGTTCCTCTTCCGCTTCAATTAATTCGTTTTCCTTCGATGCTAAATCCTCGGAATCAGGTTCAAGCTCCTCGGGCTCCTCTGCGCGAATTTCTGCGATTTCCTTTTTAAACTGTTCCGCCAGGGCATCCTGCTCCTCGGTGATTTTGAGTTTGATTTCAGAAAACTCATAACTGTCCTCGGCGAGGCTTTTGAGCGTTTCGTCCATATTATCACGGCGCTCTTTGTTTTCAGAGCGTTCTTGGAGGCGAACATCTAAATTCAGTGATACCGTCTCCTGGTTGCGGACGCCCTCGTACCAGTCGATGTAATCGCGGGTGTAGTCGAATTCGCGCAGGGTATCTTGACGTATGGAGCTGAGGCTCGAGAGGTCCTCAAGGAGGCCGCTGCTGGTCCAGGTGATCGAAGGATATCCGGTGATGTTATCTTCCCATTTTGCGGGTGGGATGGTGTCCCATGGAAGAGCGTTATCGAGGTCGGATTCTCCGATCGGAAGCATGTGATTGATCGAGTCCATCGCAATATCTGATGAGACGCCCAAGTGTTGCGTGGATGAGCCATTCGGTAGGTAAAATTTTTGAATGGTGATCTTGGCTGCACCGGTCTTCTCGTCCGTAATCTGAGCGAAAAGTGATCGGTTCGATACCTTGAAGAGCGCCTGGACGGTGCCTTTGCCGTGGGTAGTCCGATCTCCGATAACGACGGCGCGGCTGTGATTTTGCAAGGCACCGGCAACAATCTCCGACGCTGAAGCGCTATAGCGAGAGACCAAAACGGTGAGAGGGCCGGTGTAGGCTACTTTGGTGTTCTCGTCATATCGAGTGCGGGTGTCGCCAAGGGAGTCGCGAATCTGGACAACCGGACCTTCGGGTATGAAGAGCCCCGTTAGGTCAATGGCCTCATTGAGCAGGCCTCCGCCATTGCGACGTAGATCTAGCACCAAGCCTTCGATTCCGATTCCTTCAAGCTTGCCAATCAGCTCCTCGACGTCTCCGGTCGAATTTGAGATATCTACGCCGTCTCCTCCGTAGAAGGAGGGTAAATCGATGACCCCGATGGGAACCGTTTCATTTTCGAGAGGGACGCTGTGCAGCTCTGCAGAAGCGAGATTGGCGGTCAACTTAATCTCGCCGCGCTCCAGGGAGACGATGCGTTCTTCAGATGACTCCGGGTTGGGGCGGATTTTGAGACGCACCAAGGTGCCCGATTCTCCTTTGATGAGCTTGACGATTTTCTTGAGATTGAGATCAATGACATCGGTAAACTCTCCCTCTTCGCCCTGGCTGACGCCAACAATGACATCTCCGGCATCGAGTTCGCGACTTTGTTCTGCGGGGCCTCCGGGTAGCAACTCTCTGATGGTGCAGAATCCATCGTCGTCGAAGAGTAGGGCTCCGATTCCGACAAATGAGTTTTTCATCGACATCTCAAAATCTCCAAGGGTGTCGGCCGACATGAAATTCGAGTGTGGATCATATTGGTGAGCGAGGGCTGAAATAAAAGTCTCCTGGACGGCGAGTGAATCGATCTCGAGCAGGTTGTCTCTCCAGCGTTCGTAACGTCGCTGGACTTTCTCTTTTGCTTCAGCGACAACTTCGTCGTAGGACTTTTCCTCCTCAGCCTCTTCAGAATTTTCCTCGGCATCTTGCTCTCTGGCTAGGGTGGGGAGCACTTGGTTGAGAATATCGTAGGTTAGACGGGTTTCCCAAAGGGCATCAGCCTCGGCAGCGTCAGTCGGCCAGTCTTCTTTGTTGCGGTCCGGGCGAAAAACGCCGTCTTTTTTCAAATCGAATTCGCCCTCGAGGCGCTGATTGATCCACTCAATCCGGCTGAGGGCGTTGTCGCGGAAGCGGGTGAAAATTTCAAAGGCCGGGAATAACTCTCCGCGACGCAACCATCCGCGCATGGTTCTGGAGTAGCGTGCTTTGAAAAGTTCGTAATCCGAGCGCAGGAAATACATATGATTGTAGTCCAGGTCGGTCATGAACTGCTGAATGAATGCCTCAAAATCGATCTCCGAGAGGGGTTCCTGATTATAGTGAGCGCGTTCCAACATCTGAATCGCTTTCTGTGTCTCGCGCTGCATGCTCTTAGTCGTTTCGAGCTCTGGGATAACGAGATCTGTTGGAGCAGCTTCCTCTTGTGCGATCCCCATTGAGATGAGGAAAATGACACTCAGGAAGATTGAAGGTATTCGAAGATCTTTCATAGGGCTGTCGGTCAAAATTCTATTTTTCGCTAAACACGTTTCCGGGGATTCCTAACTATTTGCTGAGCATGTCACGCGCCCGCTCGAGAGTTTCTTTTTCCTCTGCGTTCAGGGAGCCAAATCCTTGTGTGTTGATCTTATCAAGGATGCGGTCCACCTCTTTTTGGATGTCGTTGCGATTGCTCAAATTCACAGTTTGCTGCTTGGGTCGGTAATTAAAACGACTTTCTCGGGAGCTGCTTATGACTTCGGCGCGAACGGTTTGTTGCTGTGATTTTGGCTTGGCTTTAAACCAATTCGAGAACGGGTTGTTCATCGCATGACCGAGGAAATAACGGTAATAGACAAATCCAGCGATCGCTCCGCCTAAGTGAGCTGAGTGGGCAATGGCGATTCCGCCTCGGGTGCCCGGGATCTCGTTGGTCAGGAGCATGAAGCTGTCGATCCCTACAAGTCCCCAGAGGATCCACTTCGCGCGGAGGGTTACCGGTATAATAAGAAAGAGCAAGAAAGTCAGCGGACGTTCGTAATTGAGTAGGCAGAATGTTGTGAGGAGAGCCATCGCCCCAGCCGATGCCCCGAGGACATAACTGCCAGGGCGGTTGAAATTCACTGCGAGGAATGCGAGGGCCCCAGCAACGATACCCGCCGCGAGGAGGTAAGTGGTCTGTTTTTCGCCCAGGCTATTCTCGAGCTGTCGCCCGATTAGGATGATCAGCAGCAGGTTGAATATTATATGTAGCAGCCCTCCGTGTAAGAAAGCGTAGGTAAAGAGAGTCCAAACCTTGTAATCCTGCAAATTGATGGTCCCCAGGGCGAGCCAGTCACGGGTAAATGCACCAACACCAAATCCGGGAAAAAATGCCTTGCTGATATTCTCAATTAAAAACAGAGCCCCACAAATAACTGCGAACCAAGCCACATAGCCCAGACGGCGCGGCTCGAATTCAGATTTCATGTAGGGACGGTCGTAGAGCATGCTAAGGTAGCAGTATAGCAAAGAGCGGACTAAAGTAGTGCCAAGAACAGATTCGGCCAATCAATATCGAATTCGCTGTGACCGCAATCCGATTTGAATGATCCCGAATATGAGGGTAAATATCGAGTGTCCGTTAGGTTTCCTAAGCGGTGATTGTCACGGCTTCCATTTTTAACGAAATTCTTGGGCTATGCTTTCATTCACCCGAGCACGCTTTCGTTTCCGGGAAGCTTCCTTAGCTTCGAGTTCAAGGAGGCCCGCCCAAGTGCGCATGTATAGGATGACGTGTTGCTTGTCTGATTTGCGAAGGTAGCGTGGGCCGCCTGGAATGGCTCTCAGGATGCTTCGATCAGAGAGATGCTCGAGATGGCGGATGTCCTTCAAATTAAATCCGGCCTGAATCATCGTATCGATGATTGAATCTACAGGAGCCCCACTCTCTGGGCAATATTCCTCGGCAAATTCTGACCATTCGCCCAAACGCTGAGCTTGGGAGCGGCGGTAAATCTCGACTGGTGTTAGATCCGTGATGCATTGAGCGAGGGTCCCACAATTGCAGCGACCGGTGTGTCCCCAATGGTAATCATTTTCCCTAGCGAGGCGATCAGCAGCTTCGCGCAACTTTGTAATCACAAATTCAGTTGGATGGGCCATAGGTAGGAATTAAAGCATCAAGCGGTTAAAATCAAATGTCTTGGGTCTCAAACGTCGAAAAGCCATCAGCGATCTATCAAGGTGAACAGATTTGCCGCGAAAACTTCGAATACAAATAGGGCCCCCATGAAGCCAATCGCGAGCCAAGAGAGCGCCGACGAGCGAAAGGTCCTCTCCGGAATTTTTGCGTCTTTTGAAGCCCAGTCGCGCCCATGAGGACTGGTGTCTTTGAAGATGTCGTTGTCGCGCTTCTCGCGAAGACGGGCAATATTTTCGGTGATGTTGGGTATTTCGGGCATTTACTCTCTTAATAGGTCGAGATCATTCTGGATAGCTAAAGCCGAACCGCTAACGATGGGGAAGTGCAAAGGAACTAGACTGCATGGCATAAGCTGGTCTAATATGTAATTTTCGCATTTGTTTTACTAATTATCTTTTCGGGAAACAATGATTGACGGTTTGAAGGTGCTGCGCCAT
Organism: Verrucomicrobiota bacterium; assembly: GCA_039034055.1. Taxonomy (GTDB): domain Bacteria; phylum Verrucomicrobiota; class Verrucomicrobiia; order Opitutales; family JABSRG01; genus JBCCBL01. The sequence continues at coordinate 12,375 of JBCCBL010000024.1, forward strand.
TCAAAGCTGCTCTGGAGTTTTCTCCTTCCTCACACCCGCTCTCATTAATATAGCCCAAATGCACATACTCACGCGCATTGTCACTTCCCTGAGTGCCATCATCGCAGTTCCAGCTTCCCTGTCAGCAGCAGGGAGCGAAGGGGTCAGCCCGAAGGCTTATGAACTGACCAATTTGTTTGGTTTACCGATTACGAATGCGATGGTGACGACCTGGGTGATTTCATTGCTAATAATTTTGGTTGTGAAGATACTGGTCCGTAAACCACAACTCGTGCCAAGTCGGGGTCAGGGTGTCATTGAGTCGGTTATATCAGGAACCCAGTCGATGATGGAGCCGATCGTTGGGAAGAAGATGGTCGGCCCGGTTTTCCCCCTCATTTTCTGCCTATTTCTGTATATCTTGATGCACAACTGGTCTGGGCTGCTGCCAACTGTCGGAGCTTTTGGCCTGGAGGATGAGGAAGGTCATTTAAAATATTGGTTTCGTCCGGCACACTCGGACCTCAATTCGACAGCGGCTTTGGCCCTCATTGCAATGGTTTCATGGCTGTTTTTCATTATGAAGTATGCAGGCCCCAAGGTGGTGTTTATAGACATCTTTGGAAACAAAGCAGACAAAAATTCGACGCCATCAGCTATTTATTACCCGCTTTTCCTGCTCTTTGCGGCAGTAGGTGTTATCGAGATTGTATCCATCATGATCCGGCCGGTCTCGCTTTCACTACGCCTCTTCGGAAACGTATATGGGGGAGAATCATTGCTCGATAAGATGCTCAATATCCTACCGAGCTTCCCAGTAGTGGCCTTCCCTTTCTACTTGTTCGAAACGATGGTCGGCTTTGTCCAGGCCCTCGTTTTCTGCCTCCTCGTCTGCGTGTATATCGGACTCATCTGCAACCACGACGACGGAGAGCACGGCGAACATCACTAATTTTCTTGGGTGGGACCATTGCCAAACAGATGTGTGGGCACCCTCGACTAAATCACAAAACAACAATCGAAAATGCTAGATATCATCGCACAAGCGGAAACCGTCGCAATCGGCGGAAACCTCACATCAGCTCTCGGATGCTTGGGTGGCGCTCTCGGAGTAGGAATCATCGGCTACAAAGCCTGTGAATCTTGCGGACGCAATCCTGAAGCCTCTGGTAAAATCTTGACCCAAGCAATCTTGGGCATGGCTCTCGCCGAAGGTGTGGCCATTCTCTCCCTGTTGATGGGTTAATCGACTGAATTTTGCCCGATTGGCCTAGGTCGATCGGGCAACCTATTTTTCTCATGGATTTCTTGACTATATTAGCTGCCGCAGATGCGGGAAACGCAGCCTCCGAGGGAGGACAGTTTGGCATCAATGTCTCGCTGATCATCGCTCAGGCTCTCAATTTCATCATAGTCGCCCTTCTCCTCTATTTTTTCGCGGTGAAGCCAATTCTGGCGACCATGGACGAGCGCCAAGCGAAGATCTCAGACGGCCTGCAATATGCGGAGGAGATGAAGTCCAAACTCGCCGAATCGGAACGCGAGCAGGCCGAACTCACGCGCAAGGCTTCCGAAGAGGCTCAAGCGATCGTCAAAGAGGCCCGCGATCAGGCAAAAACCTATTACGATCAACAAGTCCAACTCACCTCTGCGAAGGTTGAGGACATGATCAAACAAGCGAAACAAGCCAACGAACTCGACCGTGAACGCATGCTGTCCGAAGTTCGCCAAGAGATTGCTCAACTCGTCGTGTCGACCACCGGGAAAGTCCTCAGCAAAGACCTCTCAGATGATGAGCGCTCACGCTTCAACGACAGCGCGGTCTCTCTCCTCCACGGAAACAACTAATTTTTCAAGCGCACCATCCCTGTGAATATTCAGCCCGAAGCCCTGGCTACCAAACTCCTGCAACTGTCCAAAGAAGATGGACTGGTGACTTCTGCAGCAGTGGAGAAGGTCCTGTCCGGCCTTCGTGAGCTGAATCTGCGCAACTCCAAAGCGGTCCTCAACGCTTACCTCTCGCTCGTCAAAAAGGCGATTCGCGAGCAGACGGTCACCATTGAATACGCTGGATCGCTCACCCCAGAAGCCCTCAAAACGATCATTGCAAAGTATGAAGAGCAGTATGCTCGCAAGCTTGAGGTCGTGACTCAGGAAACCCCCGATCTCATCGCCGGTGTTCGTGTATCCGTTGCCGACGACGTCTACGATGCATCGGTTGCCGGTCGCCTCCAGACTCTCGCCTCACAAGTCCAATAATCATTCACTTTAAAAACCTGATAACTGACAATTTCCAATGAGCAGCATCGTCGAACAAATCGAAAAAGAAATCGCTAGCCTCAACACCGGCGTCGACAAGAAAAACGTTGGCACCATCACCACCATCGCAGACGGGGTCGCCAAAGTAGACGGCCTGTCCGAAGCGATGTATATGGAGATGCTCGAGTTCCCTGGTGGAGCGACGGGTATAGCCCTGAACCTCGAGGAAGATGAAGTCGGCTGCGTTCTTCTCGGAGACGTCGCCACGCTCAAAGAAGGCGATGAAGTCAAGACCACAGGCAAGCTGCTTTCAGTGCCGGTGGGCGAAGGCCTCCTCGGACGGGTTGTCGATGTGATCGGCGCGCCCCTCGACGGCAAAGGTCCGATCCAGTCAACCGAGTCCTACCCCGTCGAACGCATCGCTCCCGGGATCATCCCTCGCAAGTCAGTCGACCAGCCCCTCCAGACCGGAATCATGGCGGTCGATGCGATGATCCCAATCGGCCGTGGACAGCGTGAGCTTATCATCGGTGACCGCTCTACCGGGAAGACCACCGTTGCGATTGATACGATTATCAACCAAGCCCGCATCAACAAAGTGGGCCTAGCTTCCGGGGATCCTAGTTTTCGCCCGGTCTACTCAGTCTATGTAGCGGTCGGACAAAAGAATGCCAATATCTCGCGGACCATCAAGGTTCTCGAAGAGGCGGGTGCCCTTGAATTTACGATCATCGTCTCGGCTCCAGCGGGCGATAATCCAGCCAACCAATACCTTGCCCCCTTCTCCGGTGCGGCAATTGGTGAGTGGTTTATGTTCAATGGCAAAGACGCCTTGATCGTATATGATGACCTTTCAAAGCAGGCGGTGGCCTACCGTCAAATTTCACTCATCCTAAAACGTCCATCCGGACGTGAAGCCTACCCGGGCGATGTCTTCTATCTGCACTCGCGTCTCCTTGAGCGCTCGGCCCGTGTCAATGAGGACAATGGAAACGGCTCACTCACCGCGCTTCCCATTATTGAGACGCAGGCAGGCGACGTATCCGCTTACATCCCTACCAACGTGATCTCGATCACCGACGGCCAGGTGTTCCTCGATACTGATTTGTTTAACAAAGGCATCCGCCCCGCGATCAACGTAGGTATCTCCGTCTCTCGGGTGGGGTCTGCTGCTCAGATCAAAGCGATCAAAAAGGTCGCCGGTAAGATCAAGCTACAGCTAGCACAATTCCGTGAACTCGCGGCCTTTGCCCAATTCGGCTCAGACCTCGATCCGAAGACCAAGGCTCAGATTGATCGGGGCCAGCGGGTCGTAGAGTTATTCAAACAAAACGCTTTCAACCCGTACTCTGTCGAAGTGCAAACAGGCCTTATCTGGGCTGTGCAGAATGACCTATTCGATGATATCGAAGTGGATGATGTAGTTCCGGCGACACAGAGCCTTCGCGAATACTTCGAAACAGCAGAGACCAAGCTCATGGACGCCATCCGCAACGAAAAGACGATCTCCGATGAGAGTGATGCCAACCTCCGCAAAGCGGTTACCACCTGGAAGGCTTCATTCAAGAAGTAAATCGAACTTAGCGACATCCGATGCCAAGTCTCCGTGACATCCGCCGACGCATCAAGTCGGTAAAAAACACCAAGCAGATTACCCGCGCGATGCAGATGGTGGCCGCCTCTAAAATGCGTCGCGCCCAAGAGACTGCGACCGCTGGGCGATCCTACAGCCAGCTCCTCGCCAACATGCTCGAGACGGTGATCCCGTATGCGGAGGACAAAAATCATCCATTCTTCGAAAAGCGCGAGGTAAAGACGCGCGGCATCCTCGTATTTTCCACTGACAAAGGCCTCTGCGGGCCACTCAATTCGAACATTTTCCGCGCTCTTGGGCAGGAAGAAGGCGACATTCGCTACTACTCGATTGGGCGCAAAGCGCGTCAGTTCCTCTCGCGTGCCAAGAAAAATATGGTCGCTGACTTCGAGTTGGCGGACGACGTCAAATTCGCCGAAGTTCGCCCAATGCTCGACACACTCTTCAACGACTACGATGCCGGTGTCATCGATACCGTTGAGGTGATCTATCCAGCCTTCGTAAATACCCTTAAACAAGAGCCAACGCTCCTCACAATCGTCCCCTTTATCGACGTGCACACGATGGTGGAAAAGCTCCGGGCGCGTGCCGGAAAGAACGACATCGGCGAGCTTCCTCAGGAGTCGCGGGA
>JBCCBL010000025.1:0-16825 GCA_039034055.1 Verrucomicrobiota bacterium
CCATACAAGAAGCGCACCAGCCACATCAAAATTATCCTCACAGACGAGCAATAGGAATTCACTATGGGACAAAAAGTAAATCCAATCGGTTTCCGCCTCAGTGTCCGCCGCGACTGGGAGTCTCGCTGGTATGCAGGCAAGCAGGACTACAAAGTATTCGTTAAGGAAGACCACCAGATCCGCAGCTACTTGGAGAAAAAGCTCCGCTACGCATCCGTACCACGCATTTTCATCGAACGCGCGAGCAATCGCATCCGCGTAAAGATCTTCACAGCCCGACCCGGTGTGGTCATCGGCCGCAAGGGAACCGAGCTTGAGAAGATCAAAGAAGAGCTTTCTAAGCTAATCGGTAAAGATATCATCCTCGACATCCAGGAAGTGAAACGCCCGGACCTCGTGGCCAAGCTTGTTGCCGAAAACGTTGCCCTCCAGCTCGAGCGCCGGATCTCTTTCCGACGTGCTATGAAAAAGGCCGTTCAATCCACGATGGCTCTGGGTGCCGCTGGAATTCGCATCCAAGTGTCGGGTCGATTGGGAGGTGCAGACATCGCACGCACCGAACAACAGCGTATGGGACGGGTGCCTCTTCACACCTTACGCGAGCATATCGACTACGGTACTTCTGAAGCGACCACCACCTACGGGATCATTGGTATCAAGTGCTGGATCTGCACCGAAACCGCGGACAATCTTTAATCTTATTTGGAGAACTGAATCATGCCATTGCTCCCATCTCGCACTAAATTTCGCAAAGTCCAAAAAGGACGCAACCGCGGTAAAGCCACCCGTGGGAACACCATCGCATTTGGTGATTACGGCATCCAAGCAATGGGTCGCGGAAAACTCACCGCGCGCCAGCTTGAAGCAGCCCGGGTTGCTCTAAACCGCCATCTCAAACGTAAGGCGAAGATCTGGATCCGCGTATTCCCACACAAACCAGTCACTAAAAAACCTGCCGAAACTCGTCAGGGTAAAGGTAAGGGTGGCGTCGAATTCTGGTGTGTTGAAGTGAAGCCAGGCATGGTACTTTTCGAAGTAGCGGGTGCCCCCATCAGCGCGGCTCGTGAAGGACTCCGTCTTGCCGACGGCAAGCTCCCATTCCAATGCCGATTTGTTTCACGCGACGAGATCGCGTGCTAATCTAGGAGAAGTATTCCAATGAAAGCCAAAGACTTTAGAGATTTATCCATTCCAGAAATTGAGAAGAAGCTCCGCGAGGTTCGCGATGAGCTTACAATGCTCCGCATGAAGAAGCAACTCGGCCAGGTCGAGAAACCGCACCTCTTCGCGGAACTCCGTCGCGACATCGCTCGCATGCAAACTGTCATTACCGAAAAGAAAAAGGCTGAGGTAGCAGCCTAAGAGGACCGTTCCCGTTCCCCGCATATCGTAAAAGCCATATGTCACAATTAGCTTCAGATCGTAATAGTCGTAAGGACCTTGTAGGTGTCGTTGTCAGCCGCTCTGGCGACAAGACAATCAAAGTTGCTTACGAATACAAAATCCCACATCCGCTCTATAAAAAGGAGATTAAACGGAAGACCGTTGTGCACGCTCATGATGAGAAGAATGAGACGAAGCCTGGTGACAAAGTGGAGATCATGGAAACCCGCCCTCTCAGCAAGCTCAAGCGCTGGCGCTTAGTGCGCATCATTGAGGCAGCACCGCTCGTAGGATAACTTTAGGAATTTAGATAGGAAGATTTGCGCTATGATTCAGATGAATAGCCGTATGGAGGTCGCCGACAACACCGGGGCCAAGCAAGCAATGATGATCCGCCGTCTTGGTCAGGCAAAAAAGACCGCATCGGTGGGAGACGTTGTTGTGTGCAACATCAAAGAAAGCTCAACAAATGCGACGGTCAAAAAAGGCGATGTCGTGAAGGCTGTAGTGGTCCGCACTAAGTCTCCAATCCGCCGCGCAGACGGGAGCTACCTACGCTTTGACGATAACGCTGTTGTCGTGCTCAACAATGATGGCAACCCCCGCGGCACTCGTATCTTTGGCCCAGTCGCCCGTGAGCTTCGTGCCAAATACATGAAAATCATTTCCCTCGCACCGGAGGTACTTTAATATGCCAGCAACAATCAAGACAGGAGACGAGGTCGTCGTTATCGCGGGAAGCCAAAAGGGCAAACGTGGTAAGGTCCAAAAGTTCATCAAAAAGAACAATCGCGTCATCGTAGAAGGCGTTAACATGGTGAAGAAGCATGTTAAGCAAAACCCTCAAAACCCCGAAGCCGAAGAAGGGGGTATCATAGAGCAGGAAAGCTCTATCCATTACTCAAACTTGATGCTCGCGACGAAGTTTGACGCCAAAGCATCCGCATAACTCTAGAATTTTAGCAAGCCCGGGTCGGAAATCCGGAAACAGCATATGAGCCAAATTCCTACATACAAAAAAGCCTACAAGGACACCATCGCGAAGGAGATGATGGAAGCCCACGGCTATAAGAACGTCCACCAGATCCCAGTTATCGAAAAGATAGTCATTAATTCTGGTGTGAAAGCGACTGACGAAAAAGCGGTATTGCAGGACATCGTCAAAGACATCACCGCGATTACTGGCCAGAAGCCCGTCGTCACCAAAGCCCGTCTGAGCATTTCAAATTTCAAGCTCCGTGAAGGGATGCCAATCGGCTGCAAAGTGACTCTGCGTGGGGATGCGATGTATCAATTTTTCTACAAGTTTGTGAATCTGGCGCTGCCAAGCATCCGCGACTTCCGTGGAGTGAGCCGCAAGCTTGATGGAAATGGAAACTACAACTTTGGCGTCTCCGATCATACCATCTTCCCCGAAATCAATGTAGACGGGAACAAGCGTAGCTTCGGATTCGACATCACCATTGTCACCTCGGCGAAGACCGATGCAGAAGGCCTCGACCTTCTCAAACGCTTCGGAGTCCCATTCCGCAAGGTGAGTTCAGAACAATCAGAAGAGGCAGCTGCATAATTTTACACTATGGCCAAGAAATCCGCTATCGCCCGCAATAAGAAGCGCATCAAGATGGTCGAGCAATACGCTCAGAAGCGCGCCGACCTTAAGGCTATCATCGCTGATCCAGAAGTATCCGACGAGGATTTCTTCAAAGCGCAGCGCAAGCTTGCAAAATTGCCTCGTAATTCATCACCGGTCCGTGTGCGCAACCGTTGTTCAATCACCGGTCGCCCCCGTGCTTACCAAGGTAAGTTTGGCCTATCTCGCATCACTTTCCGCGAACTCGCCACTCAAGGCCGCGTTCCAGGAGTAACTAAATCGTCTTGGTAGTCCTCGAAAAGGAAACCCAAACTACGATCATCTTAAAATACCATGGCTGTTCACGATACCATTGGAGATTTTCTCACTATAATCCGCAACGGCTCTCTTGCCCGTAAAGAGAGCTGCGATACCTACTTCTCGAAGATCCGGGAAGGCATTGCATCTATCCTGAAGGACGAAGGATACATCAAAGACTATGCTGTTGTCACCGATGACAAGGGCCACAAGTCGATCACCGTGCAACTGAAGTATGTTCAGGACGCCCCGGCGTTGACCGGTATTTCCCGCGTCTCAAAACCAGGTCGACGTGTGTATTGCGGATACCGCGATATCCCGCGTGTCCTCGGGGGACTCGGCATCGCCATTCTAACCACTTCAAAAGGCATCATGCGTGCACGTGAAGCCCGTCGCAACAAACTCGGCGGTGAGCTTATCTGCAACGTCTGGTAACAGGAAAGGACCCTCCCATGAGCCGTATTGGAAAAGTACCCGTAATCATACCCGAAAAGGTCAAGGTCTCTGTAGATGGACAGTCCGTCGCAGTCGAGGGCCCAAAAGGTAAGGTCGAAAAAGCTTTCGACAAAGCTGTTAACATCGAAGTGATCGACGGCACAGTCGTCGTCACCAAGGCAGTCGACAACCGATTTGCAAATGCAATGACTGGAACCGCGCGCTCTATCATCAATGGCATGGTAGAAGGCGTCACCAAGGGATTTGTTAAGGAACTCGAAATCTCCGGTGTCGGTTTCAAAGCCGATCTCAAGGGAGCTGATACCCTCGATTTGTCACTCGGTTTCTCTCACAACATCATTTACAAGATCCCTCAAGGGATCAAGGTGACCCTCAAATCATCCACCGACCTTGTTGTCGAAGGAGCTGACAAGCACATGGTGGGTCAGGTCGCTGCGTCGATCAAGTCATTCGCTCCCGTCGAGCCATACAAGGGCAAGGGAGTCAGAATCAAGGGCGAGTTTGTTCGCCGCAAGGAAGGCAAGAAAACCTCTTAATCTCTGATTTAGGAGCCGAATCATCCCATGAAACTTTCACACAAGAAACAACTTCTCCAAAAGCGCCGCTGGCGCATCCGCAAGAAGGTAAAAGGCACCGCAGAGCGCCCACGCCTTACCGTGCGTTTCACCAACAAACACATCCATGTCCAGATCATTGATGATACCATAGGCAAGACCCAGGTAGCTGTGAGTTCCGTCGGGAACGAAGGCGTCAAAGGGAATGTCGCCGGTGCAGAGGTCATGGGCAAAGCTATCGCCGAAAAGGCCGTAGCGGCCGGTATTTCGAGCGTTGTCTTCGACCGCGCAGGACGCCGTTACCATGGCGTTGTGAAGTCTTTTGCCGAAGCAACACGCTCTGGTGGTCTAATCTTCTAGTATTCAATCCCTATGAGTGAGCAACAAGCAGCACCGAATCATTCTCGTAATCAAGGCGGCAATCAACGTGGCGGCAATCAACGTGGTGGTAATCAACGCGGTGGCAATCAACGTGGTGGCAATCGCCGCGATCAGAAAGCACCGGGTGCCGAAGAAGAAGCACCTGAGTTCATCGACAAGGTCGTATTCATCAACCGTTGTGCCAAGGTAGTGAAAGGGGGGCGCCGCTTCTCATTCTCCGCGCTTGTCGTTTCGGGAGACGGCAAAGGTCGCATCGGAGTCGGCTACGGAAAGGCAAAAGAAGTGCCTGAAGCGATCCGCAAAGGCACCGAATATGCGCACCGTCGTATGCTTACCATCAACCTAAACGAGGGGGCGGAAACGATCCCTCACCAAGTATTTGGCATTGCTGACGGCGGAAAAGTCCTCCTACGCCCAGCCGCAGAAGGTACCGGAGTCATCGCTGGTGGTGGTGTCCGCGCGGTTCTCGAAGCAGTAGGCATCAAGAATGTCCTTTCCAAAAGCTTAGGTTCCAACAACCACCTCGCGGTCGTCAATGCGACCCTGGATGGACTGCTTCAATTGAGGACCGGGAAACAAATCAAAGAGCTTCGCAGCGCAGAGGCCGAAGCTTAATTCGACAAATCTAGAAATCTCCAAAAAATTTATCCATGAGACTCCATACGCTTAATGCAGCTGAAGGCTCGAACCGTCGCAAACTTCGCGTCGGTCGTGGCGAAGGCAACGGTCGCGGAAAGACATGTGGTCGTGGTCACAAAGGACAGCGCTCCCGCGCTGGGTCAAGCCAGCGCCCTGGCTTCGAGAGTGGCCACATTCCTCTTTACCGTCGTCTGCCACATCGTGGCTTCAACAATTACAACTTCGAAACCACCTACGCGGTGGTCAACTTGGAAGACCTCTCACGGGTCGAGGAATCAGAGATCACTCCTGACGTCCTTAAGGCGAGCGGCCTCATCCGCAGCAATTCGAAACTCGTAAAGATTTTGGGAGACGGAGACTTCAGTGCGAAGGTCAAGATATCTGCACACAAGTTCTCGAAATCTGCCAAAGCCAAGATCGAGGCTGCTGGTGGAGAGGTAATTGTCCTCGAGGCATAATCCCTCTTGTTTTTCAGAGCCGGTGTTATTTAGATCACCGGTTTTTTTGATCTTCCCAGAATCCACACGAAATGCTCTCTGCTTTTACCAATAGCCTAAAGATCCCTGAATTGCGCAAGCGTATCATCCTTACGCTATCTTTGCTCTTCATTGCGCGCGTTGGGGCCAATATTCCACTTCCAGGAATCGATCCAAGTGTCATTAAAGACTATTTTGATTCCCAGGAGAATGCAGGTGGGGGCGTCGTCGGTTTATATAACATGTTCACCGGGGGGGCGCTGCTCAATGGAGCCTTATTTGCATTGGGAATTATGCCCTACATCAGTGCATCGATTATCATGCAACTGATGGGAGCCGTATTCCCAGCGATTTCACGTCTCCAGCAGGAAGGCGACATCGGTCGACAAAAAATAAATCAATATACCCGCTACCTGACTTTGGGCATTTGTGTGATTCAGGGTCTATTGTTGATCTTTGCCCTGAAATTGAACCCGGGCACTTTGATCCCCGGATATTCGATCGCGCAGCATGGCGAGATTGTAAAAATGTCGCTCTTCTGGTTTGCCATCACGGGCACCCTTTTCCTGAGCTGCGGGGCCATGATCATGGTATGGCTTGGTGAGCAAATTACCCAATCAGGCGTCGGAAATGGCGTATCCCTTCTGATCACCGTGGGTATCTTGGCCGATTTGCCGAAAGCTGTCGCTACGCTTGCGAGTATGTTCAATCCGGTAATCGGTGTCGAAAATCAGACCACCCTTACCGTTCCCGAAGGGGTATTGCTGGTAGCATTGCTCCTCATCGTCACTGCCGCCCTGGTTGCAATCACTCAGGCCCAGCGTAAAATTGGGGTCCAGTATGCGAAGCGCGTCGTCGGTCGTAAAGTCTATGGAGGCCAAAGTTCCTTCCTACCGCTCAAGGTAAACTACGCGGGAGTGATGCCGGTCATTTTTGCGTCGGCCTTGTTGATGTTCCCAGCACAGATTTTAAGTTACTTGGGTGGCGCGACGAACATCTCGTTCTTCAGCAAAATGGCTAATTCAATTGGTCATGGCCAACCCGCATACTATCTGATCTTCGGATCCATGATTTTTATCTTCAGCTACTTCTGGGTATCGATCATGTTCCGGCCGATTCAAATTGCAGACGATTTGAAGAAATATGGTGGATATGTTCCCGGGGTTCGACCTGGTGAGCCTACTGCAAAGTTCCTCGACTTTGTCATGACGCGTCTGACCTTCTTTGGAGCTTTTTCTCTAACATTGATCGCTTTGTTCCCGGACTTGATGCTGGTGTTGTTGAAGATCCCTTACACCGTTGCGATATTCTTCGGTGGTACCGGAATGCTCATTACAGTTGGTGTCGTTCTGGACACCATGCGCCAAATTGAAACCTATCTGCTACAACGTCACTACGATGGCTTCTTGAAAAAGAACCGCTCTGGTGGCCGCGCCGCTTCGCGCACCAAGCAGCTCATGAACACTTCAGACTTGAAAGAGTCTTGGAATCTTTGGAAGCCATTTTTCTTCATCGCTGCCGGCCTCTTCATATTGGGCCTTATCTCCTCGATTTTTAACCCGTAATTTTCCCGACAACATTTCTTAGCCTGCAGATATTGCATTGACGGTGGAGGGCTAGCATTTCGCGAAAGATCTCAATGAGGTCGCCCTCCTGCGTCGTTTTCAACTCCATGATCCCAATCAAGACACAGGACGAAATCTCCATTATGCGCGAAGTATGCGCCATGGCTGCTACAGTCTTAGCGCGCATGGAAAAAGATGTCGCGGTTGGTATGACGACCTACGATCTCGATCAAGCGGGTCGGAAGTATATGAAGGAGCTTGGCTGCAAGAGTGCCTGTTTTAATTACAAAGTAGGGAACAGCATTTATCCCGCGCACACTTGCCTGTCGGTGAACGAAGAAATTGTTCATGGCATTGGATCGATCAAGCGGTGTCTGCAGGAAGGGGATGTCATCACTCTAGATGTGTGCGCGGAATACAAGGGCTATGTCGGCGATAATGCTAAGACCGTTATTATTGGAAATGCACGCGACGAACAGGACGCTTACCTGGTAAAACATACCCAGGCAGCGTTGCAGGAGGGTATCCAAGCCGCCCGTCCCAACGGTCGTGTTGGTGATATTTCGCATACCATTCAAAGATATTTAGACCGGCATCAACTCGGAATCATTCGGGATTTTGTCGGCCATGGGGTTGGGGCTTCGATGCATGAGCCTCCCCAAATACCGAATTTTGGCCGCCGTAAAACGGGGGCCAAACTGAGAGCTGGGATGACCCTGGCAATCGAGCCGATGGTGTCCCTAGGGAGTCCTCAGACCAAAATGCTCGACGACGGCTGGACTGCCGTCACACGCGATGGTTCTACCGCCGCGCACTTTGAACATACTGTGCTCATCACCGAAGATGGGCCGGAAATAATCACTGTGCCAAATTTATAATAAAAAAGCTTTTCAATTTATACACAAAATGTATTTTAGGCAGTTTCTCTAAATTCGCCACCTATCCAAACACACCCATGCCACGTCTTTTAGGAGTTGATATCCCTGCAAATAAAAAGCTTAGCTACGCACTGCGATATGTCTACGGTATTGGTCCGACACGCGCGGATTTTGTAGTGAAAGAATCAGGATTTGATCCAGATCTCCGTGCTCGCGAATTATCCGAAGAACAAGTGAACCGACTTGCCCAGATCATCATGGATAGCGGATATGTTGTTGAAGGTGATTTACGTCGCGATGTCGCGTCAAATGTGAAGCGCCTCATGGCGATTCGTTGTCACCGTGGCTCGCGCCATCAACGCGGACTCCCCGTCCGTGGCCAGCGCACCAAAACCAATGCACGCACCCGCAAAGGTGGACGCCGTTCCGTGGGCGTTGTCCGCAAAAAGTAACTTTAAATAATAGAATTTCCGATGAGCGAAACAGAAGAGCCCAAAGAGGATGAAGTCGTAGATGCAGTCGCGGCCACCGAGGTGGAGGAAGCTCCCAAAAAGAAGGAAGAGACTGCCGAAGACCTCCTCCGCGAAGATCTTGGAGACCTCAAGGTCCGCAAGGCAAAGGGCAGCAAAAACATCACTAATGGCATCGTCAATGTTCTGGCGACTTTCAATAACACCAAGGTCACGTTCTGTGATCAGAAAGGAAACGTCATTTCATGGTCGAGCGCAGGTAAAATGGGATTCCGTGGTTCACGCAAATCCACTGCTTACGCCGCACAAGTCGTGACTCAAGACGCCGGGAAGGTTGCCCTTTCACACGGCCTTAAAGAAGTAGAAGTCAAGGTTAAGGGCCCCGGAATGGGCCGCGATTCAGCAGTCCGCGCCGTCCAGTCGCTCGGATTGACGGTTACCGCGATCGTTGACGTAACTCCAGTTCCACACAATGGCTGCCGTCCTCCCAAACGTCGCCGCGTATAACCACAGATACCTAACCTTTTAGAATTCTTTCAATCATGGCTCGTTACACTGGTCCACAGACACGTATGAACCGCAAGTTTGGCATGGCGGTATTCCCGGCCAACAAAGCGTTCGAGCGCCGCCCATACCTTCCCGGCCAACACGGTCCTCGTCTTCGTCGTAAGATGAGTGAATTTGCCCTCGGTCTTAACGAGAAGCAAAAACTCCGCTTCATGTATGGCCTCACCGAAAAGCAATTCCGCCTGACATTCGCCAAGGCGAAAAACATGCGCGGTGTTACTGGTGATCTATTTGTCCAGCTCCTTGAGACGCGCCTAGATAATGTCGTCTACCGCCTTGGCCTTGCACGCACGCGCCGCGCCTCTCGTCAATTTGTCACTCATGGACACATTACCGTGAATGGTCAAAAGGTAGACATCCCTAGCTACGAAGTGAAAGCTGGAGACGAGATCAGCGTGCGTGAACGCAGCTCCAGCCGCCAGCTTGCCACACGGAACGTCGAAGACGCCACCTACCGCACTCCACCCGCGTGGCTCTCGATGATTGCTGATCAACTCAAAGGTCAAATGACCCGTCTACCGAGCCCAGAAGAGATGGAAACCGGTTGTAATGTGCAGCTCATTGTTGAGTTCTACAGCCGCTAATTTCCTCCCATCCTATTCCAACAGTCCTTTCACAAATTCAACCGCCCATATCAGCGAAGCATGCCTAAGCGTCTCGGAAAATTTGAACTCCCCAACCGTCTTCTAAAAGTAGAGGAAACCTCTACTGAAACCTACGCTAAGTTCGTAGCGGAGCCTTTTGAGACTGGTTACGGTCACACCATCGGAAATGCTCTTCGCCGTGTGCTTTTAAGTTCCATCGAAGGAGCTGCAATTACCTCGGTGAAAATCGATGGGGTCGACCATGAGTTTCAGAGCATGGAAGGGGTTATTGAGGATGTTACAGACATCATCTTAAATCTCAAAAAAGTGCTTCTTGTCTCTCACAAGCGTGAACCCGTAAAACTGCTGGTCGATGTCGAGAAGACTGGTGAGGTCACTGCCGGAGATATCCAGGCAGATTCCAACATTCAAGTCGTGAACCCAGAGCAAGTCATCTGCACGCTCGACTCTCCACGCCGTTTCCTCGCAGAGATCGAAGTATCCACGGGCCGCGGTTATTGCCCAGCTGAGGAAAACAAGAATGAGGAGCAACCAATCGGAGTGATCGCGATCGATTCACTCTTCAGCCCGGTGCGCCTCGTAAAGTATGAAGTCGAAAACACCCGCGTGGGGCAAATGACTGACTACAACAAGCTCATCCTCGAAGTATGGACGGATGGACGTATTTCTGCCGACGATGCCGTAAAGCAATCTGCGGCAATCCTCATGCATCACCTCGAAGTCTTCGAACAAGTCAGTGACGAGGAAATTGAATTTGAGAGCGAAGGGAAGGAAATCAGCGAAGAGCAAAACCGCCTCCGCAAGCTCCTCAATATGAGCGTCAACGAAATCGAACTTTCAGTGCGTGCGGCAAATTGTTTGAACAATGCCAACATCACTACCGTTGGAGAGTTGGCAATGAAGTCTGAGCAAGAAATGCTCAAGTATCGTAACTTTGGTAAGAAGTCACTCAATGAGATCAAAGCAAAGCTCGAGCAGCTTGGCCTATCTCTCGGTATGAAAATCGACGAGCGCCTGCTCGACCGCCCCTTAGACTAATTCCTATTAGATATCCCGGCTCGCTCCGGTAAAAACACATTCCATAGTAGCCATGCGCCACGCCAAACATAAGCACACTTTAGGAGTCACCGCTCCACACAGGGCGGCAATGCTCTCGAATCTCGCGGTTGCCTTATTCACTCACAATCGTATCAAAACGACCCTCGCCAAAGCCCGGGCCTTACGTCCCTTTGCAGAGAAGGTCATCACTTTGGCAAAGAAGGCAAAAAATACCGAAGGTGGGGATGCACTCCACTACAAGCGTGTTGCGCTCACGAAGGTGCGCGACGAGGCGACCATCGAACTCCTTTTCAACGAAAAGGTAGAAGAGTTTTTAAACCGCGCCGGCGGTTACACCCGCATCTACAAACTCGTGAAGCGTAAAGGGGATGGTGCCGACCTGGCTATCATCGAACTCGTAAATGCTGACGATTCGGGTTATTCGAAACCAAAGAAAAAAGCCGCAGCAGCCAAAGCTGAAGATACTGAAGAGGTGATCGAGGCTGAAACTGAGGAAGTCGAAGAGACTCCGGAACCTGTAGCCGAATCAGAGGAAACCGAAACTCCAACTGAGGAGGAAGCCCCTAAGGCCTAATATTGAGAAGCAAAAGATTTCAAAGACCCGGACGCCCATGGCAACCGGGTCTTTTTTATTCAAGCAACAGCGTAGTGTGAAAATAAGGACATTCTTATAAACTTTGAAAACAACCACTGATCGAACTCAACGCCTATTCTTGACTCTCGAAATTTCAAAAATTAGCCATTTATTTTCATCAGAGAATTTGAGAGCAAAAAAGAAACGATAAAGGAAACGAAACAGTGCTTACCGAACTCATCATCGCCAGCATCTTAATTATCTGGATACTTTTTATATTTGGATCTGAGATTCTGCGCTACCGGAAGCGAGATAAGGAGGACCGCAAGCAACGTGATGTGTTGATTTATCACTGCGTCCGGTGTGGACATTTATACGGGGCGCCGGGTCCAAGAGATGAAGACGGATGCAGGCTCTGTGGCAAACGCAATGTGTCTCTCAAATTCTAAGACAAAGCCCTTTATAATTCCATTCTGTCCTTGTTATTCATCACCCTCAGACTAACTTACTAGATTCCCAAAAATTACTGTTCATTTCGATATGCACCAAGTCATTGCCGTCCTCGATTTTGGATCCCAATACACGCAAGTGATTGCACGTAGAATCCGTGAGTGCAAAGTCTACTCTCGTATTTATCCTTACGATACGCCTGCTTCAGTGCTCAAAAAAGACGGGGTGGTTGGCATTATCTGCTCTGGGGGTCCCTCGAGCGTCTTGTCCAAGGGTGCTCCGCTTCCCGATAAGAAGATTTACACATTGGGTGTTCCGGTATTGGGGATCTGTTACGGGATTCAACTGATGGGCCATTTGCTGGGTGGCAAAGTGGCAACAAGCGAACACCGCGAATTTGGCCATGGCCTCCTCAGTATAAAGAAAAAAGGAAAACTCTTCTCAAAAGTCCCCAAGAAAATCACTGTGTGGAATTCTCATGGAGACCGTCTGATAAATTTGCCAAAGGGTTTTGAAGCAATCGGGACAACGGAGAACTCCGAGTTTGCGGCAATTCAAAATGTCGAAAAGGGGTTTTATGGAATTCAGTTTCACCCGGAAGTCCATCATTCTGAATTCGGAAAGGAAATCCTCGAGAATTTCTTGTTGGGCATTTGCGGGTGTCATGGAGACTGGTCGGTCGCCAATTTCATCGAAGAGTCTATTGAGGATATTCGCAAGACGGTTGGAAACGAAGGCGTCATTCTTGGTCTGAGTGGTGGAGTCGATTCTTCAGTTGCAGCAGCCTTATTGCATCGTGCGATTGGCAAACAATTGACCTGTGTGTTCGTCGACAATGGCCTTCTTAGGCAAGACGAGCGAAAGCAAGTCCGAAAACTCTATGCTGACTACTTCGACCTCGATGTGAGAGTTGTAAATGCCTCAAAGCTTTTTCTAGATCGCCTCAAAGGTGTCGAAAATCCCGAGCGCAAACGCAAGATTATCGGCAAGGTCTTTGTTGAGGTATTCGACAAGGCCGTGAAAGATCTGAAACACAAGCGCTCTTATTCATTCCTCGGCCAGGGCACCCTTTACCCAGATATTATCGAGAGTATTCCAATTGGTGGAAATCCCGCAGCTTTGATCAAGAGTCATCATAATGTTGGAGGGCTCCCAAAGAGGATGAAACTTCGAGTGATTGAACCACTTAACCAGCTTTTTAAGGATGAAGTCCGTGAGTTAGGCTCACAGCTGGGTCTTCCCAAGGAGGTCGTTTGGCGTCAACCGTTTCCTGGCCCGGGCTTGGCTGTCCGGCACTTAGGAGCTGTCACCAAAAAGAACTTGGATGTCCTGCGCAAAGCGGACCAGATCCTTCAGGAAGAAATGCTACGGAACGATCTCTACTATGAGCTGTGGCAAACGTTCTGCGTTTTCCTACCAGTCCGGACGGTTGGAGTCATGGGTGATGAACGCACTTATGACCACGTAATCGCCATTCGCGCAGTCGAGAGTGTCGATGCGATGACGGCCGATTGGGCGCGCATTCCCTACGATGTGCTGCGCACGATTTCCAATCGCATCATGAATGAGGTGAAGGGTATCAATCGGGTCGTTCTTGATATCAGCTCGAAGCCACCATCTACCATTGAGTGGGAGTAAATTCGGACTTTATGGCATTACACCAGCCGGGAATAGGGTCTGATCATAGGAACAATTTGGCGTCTCTCTGGACAAAATAACTGTGTTAAACTCTAGGCTAAATGTTTGGACTGCTTTGATTTCAGCGATGTGCTGGCAAATGCTTCCGGCGATGGATGCAGAGGCGGCCTTCAAGGCCGCGCGCCGCGCGATTGGCTCAGAGTCCGCGCTGAATCGAGTCAGCAACATCCATTTTGATGGCTACGTGATGGCAGAGGATAGTGGCCGGCGTGCTCGGTTGAAAGTCATCTTCAAGAAGCCTCACCTGTCATGGATGCAGATTTCGAGTGAAAATTTCGTCGAAGAGATCGTCGCAAATCGCTTCGAAGGATTTTTCCGTCGCACTGATCGAGAAACCGGGGAGGCGAAGACGCAGGTTATCCCAGCGAGAGCCGTATCACGGATGCATAACCTAGCGTGGTTGCACTTACATTTCTACTCATCTCCTGGTAAACGTCTTGGCAAAGCAGTGTCCAAGGGATTTGCCGAAATGCACGGGCGCCTTTGCCACAAGGTAAGAATACAATTCCCCGCCAATCTCTGGTCGGATCTCTACTTTGAGAAAGAATCCGGAGTCCATTTTGCGATGCAGGATGATAATGGGTTATTGAGAGTGCTTTCTGGGAGGATCGAGACTAGTGGGATACGCTTTCCGGAAAAAATCACGGTCTTTGAGGAAGGCCGTGAGACGCGTCATATGGTCTTTGAGAAAATCACCGTGAATCAGCCGGTGAATGCGAGAATATTTGAGTTTCCCACGGATTCCTGAATCGTATCCCGATGCGAACTCTGAATGCCAGTGCGCGAGGCTTTGAAAAACGCCTGCTCTCCTTTATTGAAACAGTTAACGACCTCTCCGATGTCGCCGGACCCGTATCAGATGTGCTCTCAGCGATTAAGGATCGTGGCGATGCTGCTTTGATCGAATTTACGGAACGATTTGATGGTGTTACTCACACTCCGAAGACATTGCGAGTCCCTGAAAAAGCGCTGAAGAACGCACTCAGCCTCTTGGGGCGTGACCAAAAACGGGCCTTCAAGGCAGCAATTGCGAGTGTCGCAGAATTTCACAAGCAAACATTGCCAAAATCCTGGAAAAGTAAGAATGGCCACGGTGCTACGGTTGGAGAACGATTCTATCCGATCAATCGAGTTGGACTCTATGTGCCTGGAGGCCAGGTCCCTTTGGTATCAACTGTTATTATGACCAGTGTGCTCGCGAAGATTGCCGGGGTTCCCTCAATCGCGGTAGCCACACCGCCGTCTGCTGCAAATGGCGGATTGCCCTCGTCGACGATGCTCGCGGCACTTAACCTTTGCGGTATCGAGGAGGTCTATGCCTTGGGAGGGGCGCAAGCCATCGGAGCGTTCGGTTATGGCACCCAATCGATACCGGCCGTTGACAAGGTCTTTGGCCCCGGAAACGCTTTTGTGAACGAGGCGAAACGCCAATTATTTGGCCGAGTCGGTATCGACCTACAGCCGGGGCCCAGCGAGGTGATGATCATTGCAGATGAAACGGCGAATCCGGTGTTCGTCGCGGCTGATCTCCTTGCACAAGCAGAACATGGTACCGGTAAGGAGAAAGTCTTCCTCGCTGTCCCGAGTCAGGAATTCCTGGATCAGGTTCAGCAATCAATTCAAGACCAGCTCCCAACTTGCAATCATGCGGATGCTATTGCCAAGGTTTTAAAAATTGGAGCCTTGGGCATCATCACGCCAACTCTGGAACACGCGGTGAAAGCAGCCAATATGGTTGCTCCGGAACACCTAGAACTCCAGGTTCAGGCCAAGTTAATTGAGTCGCTTACAAAAAAAATCACAACGGCCGGTGCCATTCTCCAGGGACACTGGACGCCAACGGTTCTAGGCGACTTTACCGCCGGCCCCAGCCACACCCTTCCAACGGGGCGCACCTCGCGCTTCTTTAGCGGACTTCAGGTCACGGATTTTATGCGCCGCTCCAGTATTGTTAAATATTCCCGTAGCCAACTAGAAAAAGCGCAGGAAACGGTGAGTCTATTCTCTGAGTTGGAGCAATTGGATGCTCATGGTAACAGTCTAAATATCCGCCTGGGAAATTGATGTTTTGTAACAAAAAATTGAGACGAAGACTGGTTGATATCTGCGGCACTCAATGGATCTACTATTTGATTTAGCAGTCTCTAGTGGGTGATACCGTTATGCGACAGGAAGTCTAAATCCAACTCTAATAAAATGAGGGTTTCTGCCGATTTATCTGGATAGGATGGAATTCACAGTAAGATGCATCGTTTTATTCTCGCTCCTCATTCTGTGGGTTTCTGATGCCACGGCCGAATCCTCTGTCGTAAATATCGGAGATGCACGGGAGCAGGTGATCGAAGCCCTGGGCGAGCCGTCTGGTGCATTGAACGCTGGATCAATTGAAATACTCACCTTCAACGGAGCCAACATCAGGCTCCGAGATGGAAAAGTAATCGAAATCGACGAAGATTTTTCGAAGAAACAAGCATCGGACAAAGATAAGCAGGCATTGGCAAAACAGATGCGTGAAAAAGGGTATCTTGAGTATAAGGGACGTTGGTTTACCAAGTCTCAACTAGATGAATTCAAAAAAAGTGAGAGAGCCAACCGATTGAAAAATGAGGGAGGGAATTCCAAACCAGATTTCAAAGACTATCGCTTAAATGGAGCGAATATAGCGTTGCCGCAAATTCTAGCACCGGGGAAGATAACGATGGTTGATTTCTATGCCGATTGGTGTGGGCCTTGCAAAAAGATGGAGCCCGAATTGAAGAAGATTATTGCTTCTGATTCGGATATAGCTCTACGAAAGGTGGATATAGTAAATTGGAATACACCGATTGTTAAACAATTTCAGATACGCTCAATTCCCAATGTATGGGTCTTTGACAAGAAAGGCAGGCTCGTGGGAGAGCCTACTAGTAGCATGAGTCGAATCGTGAAATATCTTAAAGCTGCTAAAAAAAGTTGATTGCTATCTCCGTGTTCAAGGCCGGTAAATATATTCCAGAGCCTCATCTTTGCGCGGGCCGGTGATCCTCCAATTTGCGGTAATCGATTGATTTTCCGCATCTTGCAGAACGAGGGAATATGAATCCTCACCGCACAAGTGGGCTTTCTCAGAAACCCAGAGTTCCTTGTTGCGAATGAGTTTTACCAGAAACACCGGAAAGTCTCGTCTTTTGTGATACACG
>JBCCBL010000026.1:0-16683 GCA_039034055.1 Verrucomicrobiota bacterium
AGTATCTGAAGTCTTTTTTTTTGTGGTGCGACCTGGGCAAGTCATCCCGACAAGAGAGTGATCGATCGAAGTTTGACGGTAAGAAAGACCCGCTTGCTGATTTCACCAACAGTAAAAGTATTGACAGGGAGCTTCCAAAAGTCGATTTTCTTGAGTTTTTCTCAAAAGCCATGGGACCTACATACAGACCTTCAAAGCTTCGCCGCGCGCGTAAGTTCGGATTCCGCAAACGCAACTCTACTTCTGCCGGCAAGAAAGTGCTCAAGAACCGTCGCCAGAAGGGACGCTGGAAGTTGAGTGCTTCTGTCAAAGGACGGCACTAGGATCTTTCGTTGATCCGCGGGACGTCGTTTTATGAGATTTCGAGCCCGACAGCGCATCCGTAGCTCCAAAGATTTTACAAAAATTCGAACCGAAGGCAGTCGAGTCACCTCCGGTTCCTTTTTTTTACAGGGAGTGATCCGAACGCTCGAAAACTCGGGTTCGGCATGGGAACAGTCACGTCTTGGAGTTGTTGCTTCAAAGCGGGTTGGAAATGCGATTGTGCGCGCCCGAGCCAAACGCCTGATGAGAGAGATCTATCGCAAACATGCCATGAAGTTGGCACATCCAGTGGATCTTGTTATGGTCGCGCGTCCCCACTTATTGAAGAAGGCAATGATCGAGTCTGAAAACGAGTTTTGCCAGGCCTGTCGCTCTTTGGGAGTGATGCGGTTAGGCGATGACTTAGAGGAAAAGGTAGCACTGCAGTGAAGATTTTTCGCGCATGTTGCCTTTTTCTAGTGGCCGTCTATCGCAAGGTAATCTCTCCCATTCTGCACTTGGTCGCCGGGCCCTCATATGGATGTCGTTTTGTCCCCACTTGTTCTCAGTATGCTGAGCAAGCCTTGAAAATACACCCACCGCTCCGGGCATTGGGTCTGATTGTGCGTCGAGTCAGTCGCTGCCATCCTTGGGGTGGATCGGGTTACGACCCCGTCCCGGAAGCAAACGATGCTCGATTCAAAAAGAAGGATCGACCTCCTCGTTCTGATGTATAAACCTTTACGCTTTTTTTAACCGTATTTCATGGACAAGAAAAACACCGCTATCGGACTGATCCTCCTCATCATCGGCTTTGGTCTGATGTATGTGACTACGCCGGATGTCCCCCCTCCTACAGCCAAACCGCAAAGCCCTCCGGAGGAGTCGGGTTCGGAAACATCGGGGATCGAACCGATTGTGGACCCAGCTGCATTTGCCGAACAATCGATGGTCGATGATCCTGCGGCATTGGTCGAGCAGGCCGCAAGTGCGGTGGTTGAAGAGCCGGCAGATTTTTTGGATGACCAGCCGGTAATCTTGGAAAATGACTATGTCCGCCTATCGATGACGCGCAAAGGGGCGGCGCTCCTTGAGGTCAGCTTTAAAAAGACAGATCCTAACAATGATTTTGATACCTATGTTTTTAATCAAGGTGCTCAGCAACCTGCCTTGGGGTTATACTTGGATATAGCGGCGACGCCTCAGCCGTTTTTCTCTGAATTCCAGCTTATCTCGCAGACTTCAGATCGTCTAGTATTCCAGTGGGATGCCCCGAAGGGCAATTATTCGATTCAACGCACCTTCGCTCTGGATGGTGGTGAAACCCGCCCGTATCACATTTCCCACAAAACGGTCATCATCAATAAATCGGAGGCTCCTCTGCGCCTGCCCGACATGTTTTTCAGCCTGGGAACGGCGTTTCCATTGGATACCGATCCCGGGGGTCAATACCTGAACTTTGTCGCCTATTCGGGAGACTCGATTGAGAAGTATGAAATGACCGACTTCACCGGGAGCAGCGGTTTCTTTGGGTTTGGGGCGAAGAGTCCGGTCGAATTCCGAAGAGAATCCCATGCGAATGTCACCTGGGCTGCTGCGAAAAATCAATATTTTGTCAGTCTCTTGATTCCAGATGAGCCCCTCAACACCACCGTGTTTTCCGAGGGAGCCCCTTACCAAACACCCTTCGTCGCGAATGCCGATGCGGCAGGCGTATTTGGCGCGGTAAGCTACCCATCACCATCGGTGCAAGCCGGTGAGGAATCGGCGCTGAGCATGACTTTCTACATAGGACCTAAAGAGATTTCACGCTTACGCGATATTGGCGGTAATACGGTGGAGTTGATGGAATTTGGCTTGTTCTTTGGGTGGATTTCCGAGGGCTTGCTTGTCGTCATGTCCTGGTTTCATGGCTTTGTCGGAAATTGGGGCATTTCCATCATCCTCCTCACCCTCTCAATCAAACTCCTTTTCTGGTGGCCAACGGGTAAAGGTATGGTCATGCAAAAGCTCTCTGCGAAGCGCATGCAAGGCCTAGCAGGGCCAATCAAAGAGCTGCGTGAGAAGCATGCGAGCAATCCACAAAAGATGCAAAAGGAGATGATGGAGTTGTATCGCAAATACGATGTGAATCCCTTGTCTGCGGTTGCTGGTTGCCTTCCGATACTCATTCAAATGCCGATTTTCTTTGGCCTTTTTGGCATGTTGCGCACCGCCTCAGAACTACGCCTCGAGAGCTTCTTGTGGATTGATAATCTGGCCAGACCGGATGAGCTGTACATTTTCCCGGATACCCTGCCTTTCATCGGAGGATTTGCGCTCAATCTCTTACCGATACTCTACGGGGCGACCGCATACTTCCAGATGAGTATGATGCCTCAACAGACTGCTGGGATGGATGAGCAGCAGCTCATGATGCAGAAAATGTTCAAAATCATGCCGTGGTTTTTCACTATTATTCTCTACAGTTTTGCATCTGCACTCTCCGTTTACTGGATCGCTAGTAATTTGTTGGCGATTACCCAGATGGCTTTCGTAAACAAGAAAATCCAGCCCCAGCTCGATCAAATTGAGGCGGAGCAAGAGGCGCAAAAAGTAGCTGAAGCTAAGCCGGTAAAAGCCGCTGGAAAAAAGAACCGAAAACGATAAATTCTTTGGCCTAACCCTTCTCGTATCCCAACCCGGAATATCCCATGTCAGGACATAGTAAATGGGCGACAACTAAGCGCCATAAAGCCGTTGTAGATGCCAAGCGAGGCAAGATTTTCAGTGTTATCAGTAAGGAACTGACCCTGGCTGCTCGCGATGGTGGCGGTGATCCTGATATGAATGCGCGCCTGCGCACTGTGTTACTCAAGGCAAAAGCCTCCAATATGCCGGCAGATAATATTGACCGTGCGATCAAGAAGGGGACTGGCGAGATTGAAGGCGCAGTGATTGAAGAGTTGGTCTATGAAGGCTACGCACCTGCTGGTGTCGGAGTGATTGTAGAGGTGACCACGGACAATAAAAACCGCAGTGCTGGCGAGATCCGTAGTAGCTTTTCGAAAAATGGTGGAAACCTTGCGGGAGCCGGAGCGCTTGCCTTCAATTTCCAACGAAAAGGACAGTTCCTCATCGGATCGGAAGGTATCGAAAGCGAGGATGATCTCATGATGATTGCCTTGGATGGAGGGGCTGATGACGTTGAGAATCGCGGGGACCATTTCGAGGTAACCTGCGAAATACCGGCATTTGATGGCCTCGCTCAGGCCCTCGAAGATGCCGAGATCAAACCGGATAGTTCAGAAATGGTCTTCCTTCCGAATTCAACCACCCCAATCACCGATGTTGACTCCGCTAAGAAAGTCTTACGTCTCATCAGCGTGTTGGAAGACCTCGACGATGTGAAAGCGGTCCACACAAACCTGGATATCGACGAAGCAATCCTCGAAGCAGCGACTACCTAAGTGCTCGGATCGAGAATGCTTGGCGGACGCTGACTAAGTTCTCAATTCGAAAGGGTCTTGGCTTGCGAAGACATTCCAGCAACTCAGTCTGAAGCATCATGAATGACGCGGGTAAAACATGGTCGGATTCCGATGGCGGCGAGGTAGGTTTCGTCGAGGAGCATGACTTTATCTGCACCGAACCCTTCACTTGTGAAGAGGGCGGGCACCTCTCGGAATTCACGCTGCGTTATGAAACCTATGGGCACCTGAACGCAGATCGTAGCAATGTTATCCTCATCGAGCACGCTTTGACGGGAGATCATCACGTGGCCGGAGTCCACAGCATGAATGATCGCAAAACAGGCTGGTGGAATCATATCTTGGGACCGGGTAAACCCATTGATACCCGCGAATATTTTGTAATCTGTTCCAATTGCCTTGGAGGCTGTCAGGGCTCGACCGGGCCCTCTTCAATCAATCCAGAGACGGGTAAACCCTATGGTCTGGATTTCCCGATGATTACGATTGGGGATATGGTTCACGCTCAGAAACGACTCCTCGATCATCTGGGAGTTGAGAGCCTGTTTGCAGTGATAGGAGGAAGCATGGGAGGGATGCAGGCTTTGCAATGGGCCATTGCCTATCCCGAGATCCCGAAGCGTATTTTAGCGATGGCGACCACTGCGCGTCAGAATTCGCAGGCGATTGCCTTCAACGAGGTCGGCCGCAGTGCTGTGATGCAGGACCCTGGGTGGGAACAGGGAAATTACCCGCAGGGCGCTGGGCCCAAAGTCGGCTTAGCCGTCGCGCGGATGATGGCTCACATCACCTATCTTTCAGACCGCGGATTGGAAGCTAAGTTTGGTCGGGCGCGCCGTGAAACGATGAAGGCCGGGCCCGATGCGCGAGATCATTTTGATGTCGAGTTCGAGGTCGAATCTTACTTGCGATACCAAGGAAAGTCTTTCGTAAATCGTTTTGATGCAAATACTTATCTGTATTTTACTAAAGCCCTAGATCGATTTGACCTCTATGGTGAATCGGGAAATTTGGCGGAGACTTTCAAAAATGTGAAAGCGCGGACGCTGGTAGTTGGATTCAACTCAGATTGGCTTTTCCCGCCGGATCAAAACCAGGATATTGTCTATGCTTTGCTCGAAGCTCGGAAAGATGCCAGCTATGTCGAATGTTCGATGGACCTCGGTCATGATTCCTTCCTACTACACTCTCAGGAGTTGTATGAATTGGTCCGCTCTTTTTTGAAAGCTCCACACTGATTATCCGATGTCGCAAGCTCACCAAAAACGCCAGGTAGACTTTCAGGTGATCGCCGAATGGGTAGATCCGGGCTCCACCGTGCTCGATTTAGGCTGCGGTCGCGGGGTTTTGTTGGAATTTTTGAAAACTACCAAAGATGTCTTCGGAGTCGGGGTCGACGTCTCACAAAGTAAAGCAACTTCTTGTGTGAAACGCGGCATTCCAATTTTTCAGGGGGATGTCGATGCGGTCTTAAATCGTTTTTCGGTGAATGCTTTTGACCGAGTGATCTTTTCTCGGACTGTCGAGGAATTGCAGAAGCCACAGCGAACCCTCAGCCGCGCACTAGAAGTGGGGCGCTCGGTGACGGTGGGTTTTATTAATCATGGCTTCTGGGTGAACCGCTTCAATTTGGCGCTGTTTGGGAAACGGACGGTCAACGAGGTCTACCCGAAAGCATGGCAGGAATCTCGCCCTCGGAATCCATTTTCATTGTCAGAGTTCGAGGGGTTTTGTCGCGAAGAAGGGATTGCGGTGCGTCGTCGACGCTGTTTGAGCGGCAATTGGACCGATGACCAGAAGCTACTGCCCAACCTGCTCGCGGGATATGTGATTTACGATCTCGAGAAGGAGTCTTGAGGTTGCATCCTGCCACCGGGATGTGCAGCTTCCTTTCGCAATGGGTATTGCTGAGGAAATTGACGCAGTTCTGGATGAAGTGATCGAACTTCGGCGGGATCTACATGCGCATCCTGAAATTGCCTATCAAGAAGAGCGAACTGCGAGTCGAGTACATGAATGTCTGGAAAATATTCCCGGCATCGAAATCCGCTCAGGCCTTGCCAAGACTGGCTTGGTTGCGACCTTGCGCGGAGACTTTGAGGGCCCAGCGGTTGCCTTGCGAGCCGATATGGACGCTCTTCCGATGGAGGATGCTTGTGGAAAACCGTGGGCTTCGAAAATCCCTGGGATGGCTCATACCTGTGGACACGATGGGCACACTGCCGCGCTGGTCGGTGCTGCTCGCGTGCTTGGGGCTCGGCAGGACAAGCTATCGCAACCCGTAAAATTTGTCTTTCAGCCGGCGGAAGAAGGGGGCGCAGGAGCGGATAAAATGATCCAAGATGGAGTCCTGGAAGCGCCCGAAGTCGCCGCAATTTTTGGCTTACATGGATGGCCGACTCTGGACCGTGGCCAGATTGGGGTCTGTCTGGGGCCAATGCTGGCCTCATCGACAGCCATCGAAATCGAAGTTTCTGGGAAGGGCGGGCATGCCGCGATGCCACATCTCACCCATGATCCGGTCGTTGCCGCAGCTCAACTGATCACTGCTTTGCAAACCTTGGTTTCGCGCACCTTGAACCCTTTGCAGTCTGGAGTAGTTTCAATTTGTAAACTGGATGGCGGGACTGCATTCAATGTGATTCCCGATCGGGTCAAGCTCCTGGGCACGGTGCGCGCCTTGAGTCAGGAAACGCGGGATCTTCTCTTTCATAAAATCCGGCAAGTCTCGGAGCAAATTTCAGGAGCCTTTGATTGCACCGCAACGCTCACTATACACGAGGGATATCCGGTGACCGTGAATGCGGAATCGGCTTTCAATGTTTTTGAAAAATCTGCCCGGGAGGTGGTGAAAGAGGGCGAATCGATTGTCCGGGTGAAGCCATCGATGGGGGGCGAGGATTTCTCATTTTACGCGCAAAAAATTCCGTCAAACTTTTGGTTTCTCGGGGTGAGGCCGGTCGGGGCTCAGAATCAGGCTCAACTGCATCAGCCGAAATACGAGTTTCCAGATGATATGTTGGAGCCGGCGATCCGTTTGCACTGTGCGACCGCATTTGGATTTGCCAAATATCAAAACCCCGAGTCAGCTCCCAACCACTGATGCAGGAAAATAATGCGTATCTACCCATCGCCCCGGATTCCGAAGGGTATTGGGTCCACACCCTTTCGGAGATCTTGATTCCGTTTCCAGAAGGATTTCCGATTGATGGAATCCGCTATTATGGCCTGTCCTATCTACTGGGTTTTTGGATCGCCTGGTTGCTTTTGAAGCTGCTCTACAAGCAGGATGTCTCGCCGCTGAATGCTGATCAGCGTGCTGATTTAAGCCTCTACATGATCATTGGTGTGATGGCCGGTGGGCGTCTCGGCTATATGCTGCTCTACAGTTTTGGATCTCTCCTAAATGATCCCTTATCCTTATTTCAGGTTTGGAAGGGCGGCATGGCGAGCCACGGAGGCTTCATCGGCGTCGTGGTGGCGATGGCGATTTATGCTAAGCGCGCCCGGGTTTCATTCTTAAAACTGACCGATCTGTGTGTGTTGATTTGTACCCCTGGAATTATTTTGGGGCGTATCGCTAATTTTATCAACGGTGAGCTGTGGGGGCATCCAAGTCGGGTGCCGTGGGCGGTTATATTTCCGGAAAGTGAGCTTGCCTACGTCGCCGAGTTTAGTGGAAATTTTCTGGTACCTCGGCATCCGAGTCAACTCTACCAAGCGGGGTTGGAAGGGGTGTTGGTGGGCGTTTTCCTGTGGTGGCGCTTGAGCCAGCTCAAGACGAAAATTCGTGCGGGAAGGCTCAGTGGTTTGCTGGGTGCCGAGTTTTTGATGGCCTATGGTAGTATGCGCGTTGTCGGAGAGTGGTTTCGCGTCCCCGATGAAGGATTGTCGATGATTTTTGGTATCCTGAGTCGAGGGACTTTTTATTCGATCCTGATGATCGGTATTGGCGCGGTGATTTGGCGCTGGATCAAAAAGCGTGATGCGGATGCGGTGAGTGCTTAGGTGCTCATTGGAAGCGGTAACGCTGCGACCCCCGGAATTCGACCTCATCCCTTTGGGACAGGGCTCTTCTTGTCTTGAGGGGCGTTCATTTCGCTGACACGGATTTCGACCTGCTCTCGGCTAGATAGCCTTGCTCAAAACGAGAAGAGCTTCTGCCAGTGCGACAGTGTTTTTGCAATGTGCTCTAGTTCTACTGGGTCAAAGGGTCTCTACGGCTTCTTTTAACCACGAATGGGCACGAATCCACACGAAGAAATAAACGATTCGCGTGTATTCGCGGTTCATTTTTAGAGCGTTTGGAGGAACGGTTCTTGGTCTTCTAATTCATTGTAACAAGTAGAACTAGACACTCTCGAGAGGGTTATTTTTAGGAAATCCCGCGACAGCTTTCGTAGTGCTGAATCCATGACTCAGCCGAATACATGGACAGGGACTCTTTGATTGAGTCAAGGTCGAGGTTCTCGAGCTTTTTAAACCGAAGGCAACACTTACCAATATCCAGTTTGAGCCCCTTTTCTTGAAACCCTTTTTCAACAATTCCAAGTGCTTCGGAATCTCCATAGCATCCCATCATGTAAATGGAATAGTGCTTTTTCAGGGCGGCTAACCCGCAATACATTAATGGTTTTTTGTTATAAGTATTTGGATACACGCTGAGAGGCACTTCCCAGGTGATCATTCCCCAATTAATACACTCGTGAAACGAATCGTCGATTGATGGCGTTATCTCTTCAACGAGTCTGCTGACAATATCTGCCTTTTCCGGACCCATCTCTTCCAGGTACTCTTTAAGCGAGGCTGCTTTGCTGCTTAGCACAGAGGGAGGATTTACGGTGAATGCCGACACGCAATCCTAAAGCGCCGGCGATGATTGGAAAATAGGGATGGGCGGTTTTTGTTGTTTCAGAGTATGAAAAAGCCGAATCCACTTCAGGATTCGGCTTTCATTTTAGGGTTTATTCCATGGTGAAGAATAGGAGGTCGGCGTCTTCGAGAGCCTGTATTTGGCTAGAATTTTCGTTCTCGATTGCCAGACCATCGCCGGTTTTCAGGACATGATTATCGCTCGCAACGCTACCCGAGACTACCTGAAGCCAGCCTTTCTGCGAAGTGCCTACTGGAAGGTCCAGGGATTTGCCCGATACTAGATGAGCATTGCGAATTTCGGCCTGCTGGCGAATCGTCATTGACCCATTTCGACCATCCGGGCTTGCCAACAGTGCCCAGGTGTTTTCACGAGCACTTTCATCGATATCTAGCTCCTGGTAATCGGGGGTCAGCCCTCGTTTCTCTGGCGTAATCCAGATTTGATATAGATGGGTCGGGTCCGTATCACTGGGATTGCCTTCACTGTGTACGATACCTCGTCCCGCAGTCATGAGCTGAACTCGATTTTTCCCGACATGGCTGCTGTTGCCGAGATTGTCCTTGTGCTCA
Source organism: Verrucomicrobiota bacterium (assembly GCA_039034055.1). Classification (GTDB taxonomy): domain Bacteria; phylum Verrucomicrobiota; class Verrucomicrobiia; order Opitutales; family JABSRG01; genus JBCCBL01. Next base: position 9,219 of record JBCCBL010000026.1, read on the forward strand.
ATCAGGCCTTCCGGGACGTAGGAGAATATCTCCATATCTGTGTGGGGGTGCGGTGGGAAGGTCCCACCGGGGCCGATCCGATCGTCGTTCATGACTCGTAGGTGCCCGAATTTGACGTGGTCGGGATCATAGTAGCCTCCAAAACTGAAAGAGTGGCGTGAATCTAGCCGCTCAAATTGGGTGACTCCTCGTTCATTTGCGTTTCTTTTTGTTTTCATAAGTCTTTATATCAAGATAATTGATGATTAAAAATCGAATTAAGAGAGTGTTTTTGCATGGTGCCCGATCTTCTTTAGAAGGCTTGCCAAAGCAACGGATTCAGCGGGTTCGAGAATCTTGAAGACCGAGGACAGGTCTTTGAGGTGTGATTCGAAGCAGGATTCTATTCGCTGGCGCCCGGCTTCAGTAAGAGCCACCCAGAATACTCGGCGATCTTCGGAGTCTTGTATGCGTTCGACCCAGTCCTTGCGCTGCAGGCGGTCGATAGCAGAGGTGATAGAACCACTGGTGAGCATGACTTTTTTTCCAATGGTGTTTACGGGTTGTTTGCCTTGGCTGAATAGGATCTCGAGTACTGCGAAATCTGAAATGGAGTCGAACCCCAGTCTCTGGATGGACTGCCGATCAACCGCTTCGACTGCGCGGAACGTGCGAAAGAGAAGTATCCAAAGGTAGCCGGCTTGTCGTTTTTCCATAATGGCAAGAGTGAGGCTAAATATCTTTATGTCAAGATAAATATATTAGTTAACTGATTTGATATTTTAATTAACTAAAGCTATTGCTTTTCGGCAACCCTGTGTCTTTTTAATGGACCGCTTATGCAATCGGTTAGAATTTTTAGCGTTTTCCTGTTGGGCAGTTGTGCGCTTTGGGGTACCCACCGGAGTAATTTTGTGGAGCTTGATATTTGGGAGTGTCAGGCGAATCCGGTCGCGATACCGGAGGCTCCTGGTTCCATTGCGACGGTGGTCTCGGAACTCTCATTTTCGCCATGGGTCGATGTGCAGTCTCGTAATCGCGGGGAACTGCAAGGGGATGTTTCGATCCGTAGTGGTACCTTTGAGGGCACTGGATTCACTGTCGCTGGGTTGACCCTGCTCGATCCACAAACCGGACACTATTCGGCGGAAATTCCGATTGATCCGGCGATGCTTTCGGCTCCAGTGATTGCGCTTGGAAGTACCCACGCGGCTCATGGGTTTAACGCGACGGCAGGTTCGGTGAGCTACTCGTTGAGTCCGGTTGAGGAGCAAATACGGGTTCGTAGTACGGTAGGCTCGGATGCGTTTTATGGGGTTTCGACCTACTCCGGAAGTGTGTTTGGGCGTTCGGGCTGGTCCAGCGATTTTGCAGCCGCGTATTCCGAGAGTGATGGAGCGGTCGAAGGAGGCGTTCACGAGTTTAAGCGGGTGACCGGCCGCGTCGAGTGGAAGGCTGCCGACACTCGATTTAACTTGGTGGCGGGCTATCAAGATAAGTTTTTCGCATGGCCATATCTGTATGCTCTCGAAGAGCTTCATGATTTGCTTGGTACCTCTGGCATTGAATCGGAGCAGATTGAAACGACTCTGGTACTCGCAGAATATCAGCGCTCGCTGGGCGACCATGGTTTGAGCATCTCGGGCTATTTTCGTGAAAATAAAGATGACTACGAATTCGATATCGAAGATCCGGGTCTGTTTAATCCTTACCAACACACCACCGAGGTTTTAGGATCTCGGATCGCCTATGATTTTTCGATTGGAGGTGGTTTGTGGAGCACGGTTTTGCAAGCTTACACCGACGACCTTGAATCGACAGCGCTTGTGAATGCCCCCTTTGGTTCGAGGGATTACTGGTCAATTTCGACGGGGTGGAGTGGTGAGGTCCTGAAGCAGGGACGTCTTAGGCACCGCCTTGGTTTGGGCTTGCGCTATGAGGATACCAATCAGGATGAGGCCGCCTGGTCTCCGTTTGCTCGCTGGTCGATTGACATGGAGAGGAATGCCGGAGTTTTGCAACTGTATGTGGATGCAAGTCAGGCGACTAAGGTGGCTGGCTATACGGTGATTGGGAGCAGTGAGACGGGTGGTTTGTTTCGAGGAAATCAAAATCCTCAGCGAGAGTATGCGCGCACGCTGGAGGCGGGCTTGGCCTTCGATGGGGAATATGGATTCGGGGCGCGTGCAGCGGTCTTTTACCGAGAAGATGACGATCTCGTCGATTGGGTCTTCGAGTCGGGAAGTCTCTTTGCTCGAAAGGCTGAGAACGTCGATATCGATACCTACGGGATTGAACTTTCGACGTCCTACCGGTTTGCCTGGTTCGCTGGTTTTGCGAGTTACGCATTTTTTGACAAGGAAACGGACTTTGGGGCAAAAGCCGGCTCCATTGCTGGAAGTTTCTACGCGTTGAATTACGCGCGCCATCGATTCACGATGGGCATTGATGCCCAAGTGACCGATGAGCTGAGCGTTCTTTGGGATCAAGAATATCGGGTCCAGGCGTATAATGCTTTGAGGAGTGGTCCTTCACGGGTTTGGTTGCACTCTGTGGCAATTGACTACGAAATCTCGGAAAATTTTTCGGCTCGTTTGGCGGTTTATAACATTTTGGATGAATTGTTTGAGGAGGTGCCGGGGGTGCCTGGGACTGGCCGTAGCTTTTCCCTCTCCCTGGAAACGCGGTTTTAAAGCCTAAAACCAGCCTCTATGAATGCTCTGTGCATCCCCCTAAGGAGCGGTTCAGGAATTTTTTTTAACAAAATCGATTTTTCTTTGAACGATTCGAATCCTGCTTCGACTAAGCTATTAACTGATCTTTTGCAGTAGTTTCATAGTTTCAGTTTAGTTTGTAGTTTGTTTGAAAGAAGCCGCCTTTTGCAGAAGGCGGCTTCTTTTTTTTGGGCCAGTTTCTAAAGCCTACCTCACGTGGACATAGTTCCCTCGTTCTTGCTCTTCCTTGAGTCTGAGTTGGCCGCAAGCGGCATCGATATCGTGGCCTTTTTCACGCCGTATAGTGACACTGACGCTCTGTCTCTTTAAGATGTTCACAAAGACTCGTTGCCGGTTCAGCGACGGGCGTTTCCACTGCAGGCCCTGAACGGTGTTGTATGGAATGCAGTTGACGTGGGCATGGAGTTGGCGCGCGATTTTTGAAAGTTCTTCCGCTTGCTCGATACTATCATTAATCCCCTCGATGAGGATGTATTCAAGGGTCACCATCCTACCGTTGCGCTCCCGGAAATATTCGATTGCTGGAATGAGTTCTTCCAAAGGGTATTTGCGGTTGATCGGCATGATTTTGCGCCGCACCTCATTGGTGGCTCCGTGCAGCGAGATCGCGAGACGCAGGTTCAGGGGCTCATCGGCAAGCTGCCGGATCTGGGGCACCAAGCCGGATGTTGAAAGGGTGATGCGCCGGGCACCGAAATGCATGCCCCATTCGGAGTTTAGAATTTTGAGCGCCGGAACCACATTTTCGTAGTTTGAGAGGGGTTCCCCCATTCCCATCATGACGATATTGTCGAAGGCGACTTGGTCTTCTTTGGCCGCGTGCGGGTCTTCCAGTTCGAGGGCGCGGGATGCGTGAATGAGCTGTGATACGATTTCCGAGGTGTCGAGATCGCGTTTGAATCCAGCCAGACCGCTTGCGCAAAATCTGCAGGCGTAGGCGCAGCCCACTTGACTGGATACGCAGATGGTTTTGCGCGCATTTTCTTGGCCGACCCCGACCATTGGAGCGCGGATTACGACGGTTTCTACCAGCGAACGGTCGCCATATTCGATCAGAAGTTTGTCGGTGACGTCACTGGCTTTCTTGTCCAAGAGGATTTTCGAGGGTAGGAGGGAGAATCGCTGGTCCAACCATAGTCTGAGTGGTTTTGCCAGGTTAGTCATTTCGTCCCAACGCGCGACACGCTTTTTGTAGAGCCACTGCATGATCTGTCCTGCGCGAAATGCAGGATGACCGGCTTCCGTGAGTTTCTCCTTGAGAGAGTCTAGGGTTTCGCCGTAGATGCTTGACTGGTTGGGTTCTACCATAGGATGCCGGCAATTTTAAACTTTTCGGCGTACTTGCAACGATCTATTGATGATTGGAGCTAGGAGCCATCCGCTTCTTAGCAATTTCGGCACAAATCTTTCTCAGATATCTCAATGAACACTAGACTTAAGACGCAGTTTTGGACCCTCCTTGGACTCGCTGGAATGTTTATAATGGCGGGATGCGAGTCTCTTCCGCGTTCGGGAATGAGTGATCCCCGTGGTGAGTTGTTGCCTGCATTTACGGTCTATTCTGAAGATACGCCGCAGGTTACCTTGCCGGGTGGTTTTGAGTCTGGGGGCGTTTTAGTGATCATCTACAAAGAGTCCGGTCGCGATGATGCTCATGAATGGATGGATGCGATTTCGGCAAATCCTCTGACAAAACCAGCCGTTGTGGTGGAGACCAATCCAAAATGGGGCGATATTGATTGGAGTAGTAAAGTGCTCCCCGGTGCCGCGAGCATCGAAGAGGTATATCCCTTGATTGAGTTGACGGGTGCGGAGCGCCCCGATCTGGCGCGGGTAGTCTATTTTAATGAATCGGGTCGAATCGTCTGGTTGTGGGACGGGGGTTATCACGATTTGAAACTCTCTGAGCTTCGCGCGGCTATGCGCCGATGAGTGGAATTCCCAAGCCAAACCCTCGGATCACGATTCTTAGAGAGTTGGGCAAGGATCCAGATGCCTATGTTTCAGGCGGTCTGCTATCGGAAATTCTCGGAGTATCCCGGGTAACCGTTTGGAAATATTTCGAACAGCTTCGAGAGGAGGGTTTTGAATTCGAAGCCGCTCGCAAAAGAGGCTATCGTATCATTAAGGCACCTTTGGATGCTCATGAAGACTGGTTGAAAGCCCTGATGATCGAATCGGACTACGGTGATTTGTCAGTGAACGTTTTCGACTCTATCGACAGTACTAATTCTGAGGCGGAGCGTTGGCTATCCACGGGAGGGCAGACTCCGCACTTTATCATCGCAAGGCGCCAGACTGCGGGCCGGGGCCGGCAGGGGCGTGTCTGGCACAGTGGAACTTCAGGGAATTTATATCTCTCGGCCGTGTTTCGTCCCGAGTTGCTTCCGAGCCAGATGCAATTGTTCACGCTCTGGACGGGTCTTCATGTGGCTCGCGCCTTACGCCATTTCGATGAAAGGATTCAAGTGAAGTGGCCGAATGATCTGTGGTTGGAGGGGAAAAAATGTGCGGGGATGCTGACTGAGGCTCGGATTGACGCAGATCGCACGCGGGATCTGGTGTTTGGCTTGGGCTTAAATATAAACTTTGCCCCGGATGATCAGGATCTTGAGACGGCAAAGTTAGCGAGTCCAGAGCATGACCCGTTGTCTGTGACCTTGGTTGCGACTCGGGTTATCGCTGCCATTCTGGAAGCTTATCATACCATTCGAGAGGAGCGGACTTCAGAGTGTTTAATTGCTCTATGGCCCGCATATGATTTGCTCATGGGGCGGGAAGTGGAGATGCAAGAAGGCAGTCGATCGATCCATGGAATCGCGCGCGGGATAAGAGAAGACGGTGCGCTGTGTCTAGAATTGCCAAACGGTGAGACGCGTAATTTACACTCAGGGGAAGTTCGACAGGTCCGGCCTCAGCCATGATTGATTTTTAGGGCTCGTTTAAAGATAGGCGGGATCCAAGATCAGTTGTACGCGCGGGTCAGATTCCGCCATTGAGACTCGTTGCAGTGACTCGCTGTCGTAATCGATATAATCAAGGGCGGCGGCGATCATCCTTGGGATGTAGTATCGAAGGTCCTCGGATTTGCTTCGGTTTCGCACGTCCACCATCCATATTTCTTTCCGGTGACCATCGGGGCTTTTCGGGTCTACGGTGTAGGCGCGCATGGTCATTGATTTTTCGAAAACGGTCTTCGTAGAAATGTCCGTTCCCCAACCTACCAGACGAGATCGGCTCGGGTAGTAGGAGTAGACCACTCTTTTGGATACATGGCCATTCTTGCCGTAGACCTTAACCACTCGTGGCCGGTATCCTCCGTAATAATGGGCATAGACGGGAGCGGCGCGCTCGCGGACGGTGGTTTGAGGCTCGCTGATATCGAAGCCGAGTTCGACTAAAAGATCCGGTTCCTGGCCGATCCCGGCTTCTCGGTAACCTTCTGAAATGAGAGCAGTCCTGGCGAATCGCGAGGCTTCTCGAAATTCGAGTGATTCTGGATTTTCGATTTCCGGGCCTGCGGCGATGGCAAATGTTTTGTAATTTCCGATGGGGGCAGGATGGTTCAACGAATTTACCGAGAAGGTGTGGGTCGTATCGCATCCGACGAGTATAAGCGATAGGGTCGCTATGATGGTGGCTAGCTGAAATCTCATGATCGTGAAGAAACTCAAGTTGCACGGGTGAATTCACTTAGAAAGCGGAACACCTCTTTTGGTTTCATTGGTTTTTCAATAAATGCATTCATCGCGCAATTTTGAGCTTTTTTGCGATTTTCAGTCGTGGTGTGAGCGGTCAGCGCGGCTATCGGTATTTCTTTGTGGTGCGAGCCAGCCTGTCCAGAGCGAATTTTATTGCAGGTTTCAAATCCGTCGAGTCCGGGCATTTGAAGGTCCAAAAGGATCGCGTCAAAGGCTCCTCGCTCCAGGTGTTCTAAGGCTTTTTCACCACTAGATGATAAGATGACTTCGATATCCTGGCGATGTTTTAGGAGGAAGGAAATGAGTTTTAGATTCACCTCATTGTCATCGACTGCAAGTACGCGAACCCTCTGATCGCCGGGGTCGATAAATTCGGGGTTTTTAATCTCGGGCTGTGAATCGCCCTCGGAGCTTTTAATTGTATTAAGGGGCAGTTGCAGGATTGACAAGGTGCCCTCTGGGATTCCCGGCTCAATGTGTATTGAGCCTCCCATCATCTCAGCAACCTTAATAGACGTCGCGATGTTGAGGCAGGTGCCACCAAGACGCTCAAGGGTGAACGGCTCTTTTTGTTCCAGAGCTTGAGATAGGTGTTTTAGCCAGGACTCCTGGACTCCAATTCCGGTATCTCTCACAAGAAATTGGACGGCCTGGTCAGAAGGTTTTACGTGAACCTCAAGTGAGATTGATCCTGCTTTCGTAAACTTTTCAGCATTGGAAAGTAAATTGTTGAGAAGTTGCGTGATCCGGATCGGATCTCCCTCATAGGTTGGCGCGAGCCGTTCATCAATCTGGAGGTTAAAGCTTAAATTTCTCTCTTCTGCGCGAGATTTGAACTCAAGAGCTACTTCATTGATGACATCGGAAAGTGTGAAGGGTTGGTTCCGTATCAACATCTCACCTGCTTCTATTTTGGTGAAGTCGAGCACATCATTAATCAGATGCTGGAGGCTTTGTGAGCACGACAGAATCGATGCCACAAACTCAGAATATTCCTCGTCGACGGTTAGGTGAGAAAGCAGGTTTGCAAACCCGATAATGCCATTGAGG
>JBCCBL010000027.1:0-16392 GCA_039034055.1 Verrucomicrobiota bacterium
CGTAGCTGACCCCAAAAAACGCAAAAAAGACAATGACGCCCGCCTGGCCACCCAGGCCCGCCACCGCCCCGCAACCGAGCGCCAAGGGGATCAGAAAAATCGGTAAGAGCTGCGTGGCGCTGAACCGATCCACCAGGCGGCCGGTCAACAAGGCAAAGCTGAGCGTTAAAACTGCCATCACGGGTATGCCCGCGGCCATCGTCCCTTCGGCAAGTCCGCGCAATTCAGCCAGATGATCACGGTGAAAAAAGAGGGCAGTGCCGATGAAGGCAGGAGCCAGCACGGCCGTCAGCACCAGGTAAAAAAGGGGATCACGCACCACTTCGGCCCGTGTCCAATCACGAACCGGGCTCACCACCTCATCCTCCGTCCCCTTGGGAACGCGTTCTTGACGCAACAAAAGCACGATCGCGGGCAGCGCCAAGAGCAAGAGAGCGCCGGCGCCGGTGAGCCAGCCCGCTTGATAGCCAAAGGCCCCCACGATCAGCGTAAACGTCAGCGGGAAGATCGCTTCTTGCCCCTGAAACCCGATCACCACGGTGGAGATCGCCTTGCCGCGGGAAGCTTTGAACCATCGTGCCGTTTCGGTGAGCGCGATATGGCTCATCATGCCCTGACCAAGAAGCCTCAAGAGAAAAAGGCTGACCCCAAGCATCACGATCGATTGGGCGAAGGCCATCATGATGCATGCACACGCCAGGCTGGGGATCACCACTGCTGCCACTTGCCAGCCTGGCCGGTGATCCATCACGCGACCAACAAAGGGAAGGGTGGCAGCGCTCGCTAGGGTCGCAAGGCCGTAGAGATTACCCCATTCTCCATTGCTCATGCCAAAGGCGGCCCGGAGCTCCCCGCCGCTTGCGCCAATAAAGATCGTTTGTCCGAAGCCGGAGAACACGGTCAGCAAAAAGCCGCCCAACAACCAACGAGCATTATCGCGATAGAAATGAGACATGGAGCGAGTGACCATGTCTGATGGTCAGCCGCAAGCCCATTTGGATATTGTCTGTTTGTCCCCTAGCGTTTCCCCGAAGAGACATGTGGGTTGCTATGCGTTTTGATGTTTGGGCCACGGTGACGGCCGGCTTTTTGGGTTTGATAGGAGCAGCACTCGCGCAGCCACTTGATGAGGCAAGCTACGACCCGTCGATACCGACCTTTGTCGATGTGCTTGGATTTGATTTCGGTGAAGAGATTTCAACACCGCAGGAGGCTGTCCAATACCTCGAAGCCCTCAAAGCGGCAGCGCCCGACCGGATCGAACTTGTTCAATACGCCACCAGCTGGGGCGGACGACCGCTGATCTATGCGGTCATTGCTGATGAAGCCGTCATGGCCCGCCTCGATACCATCAAGTCAGACCTTGCGGCTCTCGCCTCCGGTGAGCTGGTGGAGACGGAGCGCGAGGCCATCATTGCAAACACGCCCGCGGTCACCTGGCTTGCCTACGGGGTGCATGGTGACGAGATCTCCCCGACCGACGGCGCCCTTGGGCTTGCCTATCACCTTCTTGCTGCTGAGGATGATCCACGTGCCCAAAGCATCCGCCAACAGACGATCGTTGTTATTGATCCGATGCAAAACCCCGATGGCCGGGCACGCTTTGTGCACACCTATGAGGCGGCGCGGGGTATTGAGCCGCAAAGCAATCCTGCGGCGGCGGAGCGTGATCAACCATGGCCGGGCGGACGTTACAACCATGCTCTTTTTGATTTGAACCGCGACTGGTTCACGCTGTCACAACCCGAAACCCGCGGAAAAATCACGGGAATTCTTGAATGGAACCCAGTGGTTGTGGTGGATGTGCACGAGATGGGGACCGACAGCACCTACTACTTTCCGCCCGCCGCCCGGCCCTTTAATCCGTTCATTCGTCAGGGCTCACGGGACGGTCAAGAGATCATAGGACGGATGATTGCGTCGGCTTTTGATCAAGCTGGTGAACCCTATTTCATCAGGGAAATCTTCGACCAGCTTTATCCAGGCTATGGCGATACCTGGCCCGCCTTTGGCGGGGCGACGGCGATGACCTTTGAGCAGTCCTCCGCGCGTGGTTTGGTGGGGGACCGTTCCGACGGGACGCAACGAACCTATCGCGAGGGCGTTGAAAACCAATTCCTCTCAACCCTGATGACCGCCTATGCAGTGGCCGAGAACAAGGATCGTTTTTTGCGGGTTTTTGCAGAAACGCGCGCTTCGGCCATCACACGTGGTCGTGCGAGCACGTCGCGCTTTACGGTGCTGGATCTCGCTGAACGGCGGGGGCAGGCGGAAGCTCTTGGGCGCCGTCTGGCGGCCCAGGGAATCAAGGTCCTGTACCGAGAAGAAAGAGGTGTTGACTGCCGCAAAGAGCACCCAGAAGGCGCATTGATCATCGACCGAGCACAGCCGCAGGGCGATCTTATTGCCACCTTGCTCGAAGCTGATACACCGATGGCGGACGATTTTATTGAAGAGCAAGAGGAGCGGCGCACACGCGGTCAGCCTCCTGAACTCTATGATATCACCGCCTGGTCTCTGCCCTTGATGAATGGCGTCTCTGTTGTGTCGTGCAACCGGGTTGGGCTTGATGGGGCTGTCCCCCTGGATGCCGCCGTTCCGCCCATGGCGCGGCCTGCAGACGAGGCGGCCTTTGGTTATGCGGTTCCGTGGGATGACAAGGTCCAGGCCCAGCTTGTGGTCGCCGCATTAAAAGCAGGGCTTGTGGGCAAAACGACGGACACGGCCTTCACCCAAGGTGGCCGGGTGTTGCCGCGTGGAACCGTGGTGTTCACGAATGCCCTGAACACTGACGATCTTGGTCAACAGCTGAATGCCATCGCTTCCAAAATCGGTGCTGAGGTCATCGGAATGCCAGAAAGCTGGACAGAGGATGGCCCCACGTTCGGCTCGGCAAGTTTTGCGCGGCTCTCAATGCCGAAGGTCGCATTTTTTCGGTCACCTCTTCCAAGAAGCCAGTAACCATGAGGTGTTTGGCAATCCTTGGCGGTATGCCGCGCTGTAGGAAGTAAAACAGCTCTTCTTCACTCAGTTTTCCGGTGGTCGCACCGTGCGAACATTTGACATCATTCGCTGAGATTTCGAGCCCAGGGAGCGAATTAGCTTCCGCAGAGGCGTCCAATAAAATATTGCGGTTTGTCTGGTATGCGTCGGTCTGTTGAGCATCGTCGCCCACGCGAATCAAGCCAGAGAACACAGTTCGAGCTTGGTCCATCAATGCATTTTTATAGAGGAGATCTGAAAATGTATTCGGAGCGGTATGCGTTTGGAATGTGCGTTGATCGAATTCTTGTTTCCCATCAGCGACAGTAAGTGCATACATTTTCGCATTGGAGCCGCTACCCTCGATACTGACTTGATTTTCGTAGCGAGCTTTCTTGCCACCCAAATTAATCGCGGTTGACTGAAACTCAGCATCTCGTGAGACAAATCCAGAATCGAGTTGGAACAGATTCGTCGATATATTTGTATTTTGTATCGCGGTGCGTTCTACGCGGGCTCCCTGATCTACATGGACGTGAGCCGAGGCAGACACATAGCTACCCTGGGCGTCCGAAGCCGTGAGGTATGAATCTAATATTTGAACCCGCGCATGGTCTTGGGCAACCACTAAAGTATGAGGAAAGGAAGCAGTGCGCTCACCCGTAACTTCATAGGTAGCCGCGATGTGTCCGGATACTTCTACATTTTTTGGGACGAATACAAAAAGTCCGTTTGATACCAGTGCGCGATGTAGGTACTCGAATTTTCCAGAGCCCAGCTCGGTGGTGTTTTGGAAAAGCCAAGGACGAATTGCCGCTTCATGGTGAATGAGTGCATCTTTCAGACTGCTTATAATGACACCTTGGCGGACTAAGGCTTCAGGCATCTCTGGCTCGGTTACGAGGACGTCGTCGACAAAGTGAAAATGCATGAGTGCTTCTCGAGCTGCCGGCAACTCAGTCGATGCTTTCAAGAGGCCTTCGTTAGGCATCGCCAGCTCCACCTCGTCGAGGAGGGTGCGATTTACTGTGGCAAACCGCCACTGTTCATCTTTTCGAGTCGGCATCGCGAGTGCACTAAAGCGTTCCCAGGCATCGAGGCGTTCTTTCAAGACCCATGTCGGATCGCTCGAGAAGCGCTCCTCAATATAAGAGGGACCCTCTAGGTGGTTCAAAGTATTGTTCACTAATGTATTCGGAATCATGATATTTTGGAATGTTAGCGGATTTGATTAACCTACGGATCCTTCCATTTCCATTTCGATGAGACGCTTTAACTCCACGGAATACTCCATCGGGAAAGCTTTGATTAAGTCGTTCACGAATCCATTGACAGCCAGACTCATGGCCTGCCCCTCATCCAATCCACGTTGCATCATGTAGAATATCTGCTCGGCACTTACCTTGGATACAGATGCTTCGTGTTGGACTGAGTTGCCCTCTCCGGTGACTGTAATTGCCGGATAGGTGTCGGTGCGGCTATTGGTATTGATCAGCAGCGCATCGCACTCGGTATTGTTTTTACAGCCTTTGACATCTTTCGGCATGTGGACCTGTCCACGATAAATGGATTGACCAGCACCGATTGAGATCGATTTTGCGATAATGTTCGAGCTGGTATCACTCGCCAGGTGTATCATCTTGGCACCGGTGTCTTGCTGTTGACCATCATTGGCTAATGCGATGGATAGGACTTCGCCGCGTGCTCCTTTACCCTTTAAGACGACACCTGGATATTTCATTGTGAGGCGACTCCCGATATTACAATCGATCCATTTCACCTCGGCACCTTCTTCGGCCATCGCTCGCTTGGTCACCAAGTTAAATACATTGTTCGACCAATTTTGGACGGTGATGTATTGGATTTTTGCATCCTTGAGGGCGACCAATTCGACGACCGCGGAGTGCAGGGTCGAGGTCTCAAATTTGGGAGCGGTACATCCTTCCATATAAGTGACCTCAGCCCCTTCATCTGCGATGATGAGAGTTCGCTCAAATTGGCCGAAGCTTTCGGCATTTATCCGGAAGTATGCTTGGAGGGGTTGCTTTACTTTGACCCCTTTAGGAATATAGATGAAGGATCCTCCAGAGAAGACCGCACTGTTGAGCGCCGAGTATTTGTTGTCTCCGGTTGGAATCACTTTTCCGAAATACGGCTTGAAGATCTCAGGATGTTTTTCGAGCGCCTCAGTGGAACCCATGAAAATGACTCCTTCTTTTTCAAGGTCGTCCTTCATTCTTGAATACGCGGCTTCGGAATCAAATTGAGCCTCCACACCCGCTAAGAACTTTCGCTCACTTTCTGGAATACCAAGACGCTCAAAGGTTTCTTTTACGTCATCAGGAACTTCATCCCATGAGCGCGAAGGTTGCTGCCCCTTGGAAAGATAGTAGCGGATGGTGTCGTAATGGATATTTTCGAGGTCTTTGGTTGCCCAGTGTGTCGGATTGGGCTTCCGTCGAAAGACATCCAGAGCCTTGAGGCGAAACTGGCGGACCCAGTCGGCCTCTTTTTTCACCTTCGAAATATATTCGATTGTTTCCTCGGTGAGTCCCACTCCGGCGTCATAGGCGTAATCTTCTTTGAAGTGAAAATTGCCCTTGTCGCGATCAATCGTATTTAGCGTTTCGGCTTCGGATAGCATGGTTAATTAAAGTTGAGTTCGCTTGTGTTTGATGAATTTAGGCGGGGGCTCCGACTAATTCGTTTTTGACCCATTCGTAGCCGTTTTTCTCAAGCTCTTTGGCCAGATCCGGGCCGCCGCTTTGCACGATGCGACCGTCATACATGATATGCACTACATCGGGCACGATGTAGTCGAGCAGGCGTTGGTAGTGGGTGATGACAACCATGGCACGCTCCGGGGAACGCAGGGTATTGACCCCTTCCGATACGATGCGGAGGGCGTCAATATCGAGGCCAGAGTCCGTTTCGTCGAGAACGGCTACTTTGGGTTCGAGCATCGCCATTTGGAGGATTTCGCAACGTTTCTTTTCTCCTCCGGAGAAGCCTTCGTTGACTGAGCGCGCGGTGAATTTACGATCGATTTTAAGCGCATCCATTTTCTCATAGAGTTCGCGGTAGTAGGCAGGCGCGTTGATCTCTTCACCTTCTGGAAGGCGAGCTTGGCGAGCAGCGCGTATAAAGTTGGCAATCGTGACCCCAGGGATCTCGATCGGATACTGAAAAGCGAGGAAGAGGCCGAGGCGTGAGATTTCATCAGGCTCTTCGCCTAAAATAGCTTCCCCGTCCAAAAACGCACTGCCGGAATCGACGCTGTAGTCTTCGTGCCCAGCAAGGACCTTCGCCAAAGTGCTTTTTCCGGTGCCATTCGGGCCCATAATGGCGTGTACTTCACCTTTTGGGACCGTTAATGAGAAGTCCTTTAAAATGGGGCTTCCGTTGATGGATACATTTAAGTTCTGAATATCGAGTGCGGTGCTCATAGGAAAAATTGCTTAGGAATCTGTAGGATGTTTGGGAGCGGAAGGCTTAGCGGCGGGGGCCTCACCGTCGAATGAAAGCTCAAAATTTCGGATCTTGAATCCGGAGGGAAGCAGGTGCTCTAGAGTCTTGATTACGGCTCCAGGGAGGTGCACGTCGTAGACACGACCGGTCTTGCTGCAGTGAAAATGGGCGTGTTCTTGTAGGTTTGGGCAGTAACGAGTGGGCTCGCGGTCGAAGTTAACGCTGCGGACAAGGCCAGACTGGATCAGGGTCTCAAGGCAATTGTAGACGGTCGCCAGGGAAATTGTCGGCATGCTTTCTTTGGATCTCGCATACACCTCTTCAGCCGTCGGGTGATCTCTTTTTTCAAGGATCACCCCATAGACGTGCTCGCGTTGCCGGGTCGGTCGCAAGCCCATTTTTTCCAGCGCTTCGTCAAACTCTAATTTAAATTCGGGTATTAATTTCATTTAGATTCTTATTTATAGTAAGAATGATTCTAAATTAGAACGATTCTAAAAATCCGAAATGTCAAGAATCACGAAATCTTTTTCCTGAAAAATTTTCGCTACGTCTCAGTTTTCGTATTCCAACTCTTGGTAATCTGCCGAGACTCCAATAAACGATAGAGATGCTCGAGAGTCTCTACGACGAGCTGAGGCGAATGATTGCGCAAAACAGTTGAGAAAATCCGCACACACCGGCTTGTGGGAACCTACCAACCTGCGGAATCATGAATGAGCCGATTGATTGAATCCAACATCGCCAAGCTGCGCTTTGGCGAGGACAAGGGCACGAATTGGGCAATGGCACTCAACCGGCGAGTGCCGATAAAACCATTCGGATCTCTTCGGATTGCGCAGACTCTATTGCTTCGGGATTCGGCTAAGTGTTCCGCTGAGAAATGGGTTTTCCCAGGACTTCCGATAGGACGATAGCGCGGCGAATTTCTTTTTTGTTACGCAGCGTTTTTCGGAGGCTCTGAGCATCCAGAGCAAGCAGCTCTGGTGCAGCGACTGAAGGGCCTGACTGCCTAGCGGACTGTGCCGGGTGTCGGCGGCGTTCCTTAGCCTTCTGTTTTGCTTCGGCAAGGCGACGATTGGAAGCCTCCAGGCGTTCTTGTGCCTCCTGGAGTTCCCGTTGCGTTTTGTTCGGGTCGAAGCGCGCGGTGGGTTCGAGATCGGGTCCGCTCAGTTGGCGATCATTCGGGCCTGCAGTCGGCGTTAAGGGTGGCGGACTTGGGCGCCGTTGGGGCGTGGACTGTGGTCGAGGGGAGGTTACTGGTGGTTGGGGAGCGCGCTGCTGTCGCGGCTGATCTTGCAGGTCGCGCCCCTGCCGAGCAGCCTCAATGCGACGACGGATCTCTTCTTTGACCCGTCGCTGCTCTTGACTATCCGGAGGGGCCTGACGATCGTCTTTTTGATCGTTCTTCCTCTGGAATAATTCAAGAATCTTGGGCCCAATGGAGGCCAAGATAATCAACAGAATCGGCAGGAATTCGAAGAAGTTCTGCATGGCTACGAAGCTCCTTCGCCTTAGCGAGGCGGTTCTTCTTCGTCGTCCCCATCCTTGGAGATACTGGTGCGCATTTCGGTGTCAGATTTGATGTTATCGAGGCGATAGAAGTCCATGACCCCGATATTTCCGCTGCGTAGGGCTTCGGCGACCGCCTGTGGGACGTTGGCTTCAGCTTCAACAAGTTTGGCCCGCATTTCTTCGACTTTGGCCTTCATTTCTTGCTCGAGAGCTACCGCAGCAGCACGGCGTATTTCAGCCTGCGCTTGTGCCATGTTTTTGTTGGCTTCCGCCTGCGATTCCTGGAGTTGCGCTCCAATGTTTTCACCAACATCGACATCGGCGATATCGATGGAGAGGATTTCAAAAGCGGTGCCGACGTCGAGGCCCCGCGCAAGGACGTTTCGCGAGATGTTGTCGGGGCTTTCCAATACATCTTTGTAGGTTTCCGCCGAGCCGATAGTGGTGACAATGCCTTCGCCGACCCGCGCGATAATCGTCTCTTCGAGCGCAGATCCGACGTATTTGTCGAGATTGGATCGCACAGTGACGCGGGCGCGTACTTTTACCTGGATGCCATCTTTAGATACACCGTCGATTGAATTTCGGCCTCCAATACCGCCGGGGCAGTCGATAACCTTTGGATTGATCGAAGTTTTAACGGCTTCGATGACGCTTTTGTCTGTGCCGCGGGTGGCGAGGTCGATGGCACAGGCATGAGCCCAGTCGAGATTGATGTTGGCCTTCTCCGCCGCAATGAGGGCTTGAACCGTCTGGATGACATTTCCTTCGGCCAGGTAGTGCGCTTCGATCTCATCGGTATCCAGAGCGATACCCGCTTTCACCGCGGTAATGCGTGCGTCAACAATGAGCGAATGCGGGACGCCGCGAAGACGCATTGCAACGAGGGTGTGCAGCCCAACCGGAGCGCCTGCGAGGGCTGCTTTGATGAATGCGCCCAAAAAGGACCAAAGTACGAGCAGAAGTATGATGGCTACGACGAATACAATCGCGCCTATGACGATGGTTGGATTAACAGCGAGTATGGGATCTGGGATCATTTTGCGAATCGGATTGTTGTGTGTTTGAAATTATACGGTTTTGCGGACGACCAGGTTTCCGTGGCGAATGGCATGTATGGTGACTTGGGTGCCGATCTCAAGAAAGCCGTCTTCGGAGTGTGCTTGTAAATCTTGGTCGCCGACAGAGATGAGGCCGTCCGGAGCCATTTTAGTCGAAGCAATTCCGTTTTGTCCGACGAGGGCAGGGTCGACACTTTGGCTCGTCGCATGGCCTTGGATCGCGGCATCTAAGCGCAAGCCTCCACCTTTGGGAGACACGGCTACCCATTTGAACATGCTGAAGAAGGTGATGATGGATCCAATAAACGCTGAGGCAAATGTGAGGAGGCCCGCGTTACTTCCATAACTCGTTGCAGCTATCGAAGTAGCTATGATGAAGAGGACCAAGGCAAGGATTCCGAGGATTCCTCCTGGGAGGAGCACCTCAGCTCCTACCAGTATGAAACCAATGACTAGTAGAACGATAACAAGGGTCATGAAGGGTTTTCCGCGTTTAGGGTTTTAACGATCAAACTGTAGCTCGCATAACCACTGACTACAATTTTTGCTCCTTGTTCTATGGATCCACTTGCAGATCGCGCTTCGAATCGCTTCCCACCGACGTCAACTGTTCCCGAAGGAAACATATCGGTCGCGGCAATGCCACGGGTTCCGACCTCAGGCCGATCTTGGACTTTGCCGATGATTTCACCCACTTCTTTCGCCGATTGAGGCGAGGATGCGGTGGCAACGGAGCTTGAGAGGACGATTTTTTTCCATAGCGAGCTTTCGGGGAGGAAGCGGAGGATTATGGTAAAGATCGCCAGCGCAATGAGGAGGCCTAGTAAAATATCGGAGACGGGATCTTCGAAGAGTCCAAAATTCCACTGAAAGTCTTGGGATGGGAGTTCACCAATGAGCACCCAGACCAAGGATCCTGCCATCATCGAGAATCCAAGAACGCCTGAGACGAAGGTGCCGGGGATCAGGAGAATCTCCACGAGGACGAGCGCGACTCCGACAATGAAGAGGATTAATGGCTCGTGACCGGCAAAACCTGCGACAAATTGGCTAATGAAGACAAAGATGAAGGTAGCGATCCCGAGGGTGCCGAAGAGTCCAAATCCTGGTGTTTTGAATTCAACAAATATGAGAAGAAAGCCGACCGACAGGACAATCGGGGCAATGCTGTTTAGGGTAAAGGCGAGTTCTTCGGACCAAGAGAGCTTGAATCCGCTATCTACCGTACCGGCCTCTCCAAATCGGGATTCGAGTAATTCTTCAAGGGCATCATAGGTACCGAGCGAGAGGAGGGATTCCGGGGGATCTCCATATTTTTCGTAAGCTTCTTCGTCGGTAAGGCTGAGCAACTCGCCGGTTTCTTTGATGATTTCTGCGCCAATTTTGAATTCGAATTCGCTATCCATCATGGCTCGGATGGCATCAGCGCGGTAGCGATAGTCGCGATCCAGGGTCCGCACCTTGGCTTTCAAAACGCTATCGATTTTTTGCTTAGCAGTCTCCGGGATGTCTTCTCCGGCCCCAGAGATCACCGCAGCAGCCCCGATAATGCTTTTCGGGGCCATGTAAATCTCATCAGTAGAGGCAGCGATGTAGGCTCCCGCCGATAGAGCGTCGGCGCGCACATAGGTAATGGTGATACCTTCGAAGGCATCGAGAGCCTCCATGATGTTTAGGGTGCTGTCGAGGCGCCCACCGGGTGTATCCATATCGAGCACGATGAGTTCGATGTCGTTGAGTTCTGCTTCTTCGAGCGCGCGCAGAACGATGGATTCCGTGGCACTGTCGATCTGCCGGTCGATGGGGACGACGAATGTGTTCAGAGGTCCCGAAGGCTCAATCAAGTCCGGTTCCAGAGCGGATTGCACCATCTCTTCTGTTGCGGAACTCTTTTTTATCTCATCAACCTCTCGAGCGAGGAGGCTGGATGCGATGATGGATAGGCAAAAGAGAACTGAGGGCAATGGCTGCATCTTGTAGAAGGGTGCCGAGAATGATTCAGCAGTGCAAGTGTGTCTGGCCGAATTTATTGTAAAATAGCGTTACGGTCTGGTCTTTCAGTCTGGCCGTGACAGCGAAAATAGGGATTTTGTTTCGCAATACCAGTCGGGACTGTGCATCCGTCCGATCGGGGAGTAGGAGTCGTCATCGATTCTTCGATACGTGTTGGGGTCTAGAATTCCGTCTCGGATATGGGCGACGAGGATTTCCCCAATGACAAGCCGATTTGCTCCGATTTGGAGGGTCGTGTGTTCGCGGCATTCAAAGGATACGGGGGCTTCAGCGATGCGGGGAGGCGCGATCTGAGTGGATGCTTTCGCTGTGAATCCGGCAAGTGCGAACTCGCTGATTTCTGGAGGTAGGCTGGCCGCTGCCTGGTTCATCCCGTTGGCAATGGGGCGGTCTACCATGTTGACAACAAACTGGCCCGATTCCCGGATGTTGCGCGCGGTGTCCTTGGGAATACCGGGGGTTCGATCGCCAGGAGCCAAGGCGAGTATCGGGGGCTTGCTACCAAATACGTTGAAGAATGAGAATGGAGCTGCGTTGTGAACTCCTTCGCTTGAGATCGTTGAGACGAGTGCAATGGGGCGCGGAATGATGAGGGAGGCGAGGATGCTGTAGCGTTTTGCTGGAGCAAGCTCGGCGAGAGAAATTTCCATTTAAGGAGGAGCGAAGAGATTAGTCTGTGCGTGGTAGAGAGATTTCGATGCGGAGGCCTTGCGGCGTCACCGGGAAGGTTTCAAAAGTGCCATTGCAGAGAAGTATGCCTTCTCGCGCATTGAAGAGTCCTAGCCCAAAGCCTTGTTGCTCGAATTTGTCGCGGTCGAATTGTTTGAAGGGGCCTATTTCTGAGAGCTGTTGTTCATTCATCCCCCGGCCTTTGTCAACGATGCGGATTCGATAGTGTTCACCGTCGATTTTCCCGATAACGGCAACTTGTGATCCTTTTTCGGAAAATTTGTAGGCGTTTTCGACGAGATTGTTGATCGATTGATATACCCAAAATCGAAGTCCTAGAACTGCGGCTTCTTGCAGGTCGATATAGAGGTCGTTTTCGCGATCAAATTGTTGTGTGAGGTCGCGAATGGCATCCTGTATGAGCGGGGCAATTGAGAAGGGCTCAGGGGTGATTTCGGTATTTGGGGATTTGGTTTGCTGGACGAGTTCGAAATAGCGGATGTATTTTTCGGTAAATCGGTGGAGTCGATAACCGGAGTCCAGGATGATTTCGAAAACGTCGGAGAGTTCGTTATTAGAAAATGCCTCACCTGCGCGTATCATGCTAAGGTAGAGTTCGGCAGAGCTGATGATTCCGTTGAGGGGCGTGTTGATTTCGTGAGGTCGAGATCCCCATTGTTCAACCTGTTGCATTTCAGCCTGGCGGCGATGGACTGCGGCTCGGTTTATGCGTAGTTGGACTGAGGCGAGGAGTTCGTCAATGTCGACGGGTTTTGTTAAATAGTCATCCGCTCCGAGTCCCAGGCCGGAGCGCATATCGACGCGTTCCGTCTTGGCAGATAAGAAGATGAAGGGAATGGTGTGAGTGGTTTCATTTTCTCTTAGCTTCTGCAATACGCCATGGCCATCGAGTTCAGGCATCATGACATCGCAGATAATCAAATCAGGCAGAATCGAGCTTGCGAGGGCACAACCATCGACTCCGTTATGCGCAGCGTTGACTTCGTATCCTTCCAGAGTGAGTACGTCCTGCAGGTTTTCGCGTATCCCTGGATCGTCCTCGATTACCAGTATTGAAAAATTTCCAGTTGGTCGTGCCATTAAGCGCTATCTTTTGTAACGGTAGAGAAGTCGATCACGAAAGTCGTACCTTTACCCACCTCAGATTCAAGTTGAATGCTGCCTCCTATTGATTTGAGTGAATTTTCGACGACGACAAGCCCTAGTCCAGTCCCGGAGATCTTTCCAACATTTCCCGCGCGGTAATACGATTTGAAGATCTCAGCCTGGTCTTCTTCGGGGATCCCAATACCATTATCAGCAATCGTCATGCGGATGTTTCCGGCTCCTTGATCGATGATGCTGACGGTGACTTTGGGTGCAGCCTTACTAGCGTATTTTACCGCATTAGAGATTAGGTTGTTGATGGCCAGATATAGGAGGCGCTCATCGGCAATGATCGTCGTGTGTTGGGCTTCGGCGAAGTCAGTCTCGAATTCGATGCCATCATGCGAGCTTTTCCATTCCTTGCATAATCCACTCAAATAGGATTCGAGCTGTATTTCCTTGGGTTTGGCTGACAATTTGCCCGCTCCCGATTCACTGATCACGAGGACTCCGTCAATCATGTCTTCAAGCCTGCTGATGGACTTGGCGATGATTTCGCAGTGTTTGACCGTCATCTCGGCAGATAGGCGGTCTAGATATTTGACGAGAACACTGCTCGACATTTTGGCCGAAGTGAGCGGAGTTCGAAATTCGTGGGAGACCATCGAGATGAATCGACTCCGGAGTTCGGATAGCTTGCGTTCATCCTGAAGCAGTTTTCGGCTCTGCTCTTCGGCAGACTTCAGTTGGGTGATGTCAAAAAAGCTGGTAACCACCCATCTT
The DNA here is from genome assembly GCA_039034055.1 of Verrucomicrobiota bacterium. GTDB lineage: Bacteria > Verrucomicrobiota > Verrucomicrobiia > Opitutales > JABSRG01 > JBCCBL01. Next base: position 13,599 of record JBCCBL010000027.1, read on the forward strand.
TGATTGTCGGGTCGTGTGTAGAGTCCGCGCACAACATCGATGGAACGCCATCCTTTATGAGTCAGGAGGGTTTCCTCAAATTCTTCAGATTGGCCGATTTCGACAAATCGCGTGTATTGTTCCATTTTGCGATCCTGATCCGCTTCCGGGAGCAGCGGTGCAGTGTGGCTCAAAAATTGGCTGCCGAGGATTTTTTCGCGTGGTTGCCCATAGAAATCGCAATAGGATTGATTAGCTTCGATGATAATTCCGGCCTCATCACTCAGACTGATGGGGGTTTGCACGTGATTGAGGGTGCCCTGAAATAGATCCGTACTTTCCTGCAAATTTCGAGCAATGCGTTTGAGTTCTTCCGTTCCCTTGATACGCGAGGTCATTTCAGAAACCGATGCGATGACGTATTTCCAAGTGTCTTCGTAGCCTTCAACGATAGATACCGAAACGTCCCCATATAACTGGTTGCCCTCAAAATCCTTAAATAAGAATTCGTCCTTGTAAACTTTTTCGCCTGAGGCGATCGCGATGATCTCTTCCCGGATTTTTTGTATGTCCGATAGTTCAAGGACGCGGTCTAGATTTTCAAGGACAGCCTGTTTATTGGGCGCCTTGTACATATCTGCCGCTGTCTTGGACACATCCAGGATGTCTACCGAATCAAAGAGCCCCACAACCTGGTGATCTTCAAGGCTGTGGATCCAGGCATTGAAATCGGTTACACCCGAGGCCATCACCGAGTCGATTTCCTCCTTCAACCTTGACCAGTCCTCGAGGAAAATAACGTTCGGAGACTGATCAAATAGACCTCGAAAAAAGTGATAAGCATCTTCCAGCTCATCCCATGATTTTTGATGAACCGGGGATTCCTGCTCGTTGCGCTTGATGTAAAAGTAGGTCGTCTCACTGCTTTTAATGATGCGTAGATCATAGGACACCTTGTTTATCCGAACCACGATACTCGAGATGTTCGGCTTTGCAGATGGATTCAGACTAGGGGCTCTTAAAAGCTCGGATTGGGTCCGCTCTTGGAGGTGTGATAGGAACGTTTGGGCCGCCTCGGCAGGGGATAACTGGGCGAGATCGGGTAGGCCTTGCAAGGACCATTTCTCAGGGTCCGCAATGTGCAACTGATGGGGGGATCCTTCATCCCCGGAGAGCCACATGCACCAGATTCCGCGAGTGGCTGCAGAGGTAACTTCCACCGGTATGGACCAAGACTTGGGTGATGGAAGTGGGTAATGATTTTCCATTATTATGAGCAATCGGCAACGGATCGGCCCGTGCCAGACCCAATCACGATTGACCGTTATACAGAGTCAAACGACTTGTTTGAAAGTTGTATTTTTTCGGCTTATTTTACGGATTTTTACACCGCATAATTTGGTATATTTTTCCATTTTTTAAATAGCCTTAATTTATTTATTTTTTAAATAACTGAATATCATATATTTATGGAATATTAGAAGTTTTTGGCAACGAAACAGCAAATAGCCGAAATCATGAATAACGGATCAACTGGAAACGTAATCGCTGCTGTTTGTAGCTTCTTTATACCTGGCATGGGGCAACTCGTTCAGGGGCGCTGGTTTAAGGCACTAGTCATGTGCGTGCTCACACCGGTAATGTGGGTGTTCTTATTGGGTTGGCTGATTCACCTCTGGTCGGTGCTTGACGCAGCCTGCTACGAAGGGCCGATGGATAACTACGGCTACCCCGATGCCGGAGCCCTACAGAGAGGATAATTGCAGAAGCAGGTTTACTCGGTTTTTGGCTTTTCAGGGCCGCTCGATTGAATCAGTGTCCCTGCGCTATGGCAGACCACTCGCTGAAAATCTCCCTGGGCTCAGACCACGCTGGCTTTGAATTGAAAGAAGCCATCAAAGCGTGGCTGCTCCAGGAAGGATACGCCGTAAACGATTTTGGGACCGATTCGCTCGAATCGACAGACTACCCCAAATATGTGCGCCCGGCGGCCGAGTCGGTGGCCCAGGGTGATAGCGACTGCGGCATCGTATTCGGAGGCAGCGGAAACGGCGAAGCGATCCAAGCAAATAAAGTAGAAGGGATCCGGTGCGGCCTATGCTGGAATCTTTGGTCGGCTGAGATGACCAAGGCGCACAACAACGCCAATGTGATTGCCCTGGGAGGCCGCGTTGTGGATGCCAAAACAGGACTCGCGATTGTCGAAAAATGGCTCTCGACGGAGTTTGAAGGTGGACGCCACGAACGTCGCATAAATCAGCTTGAGCGCTAAAGAGTTTGTCCAATTACCCGCCTAAGAAGTGAGTTTGCAAAATTTCTGTTTGCCGATTTTCTAGAATTATATGCCAGAAGAAGAACCAGCCGAAGAAACCAAGAAAAGCGAGGAAGGCTTCCCATTTCTTATCCAGAAGAAATTTTTGGAACAACGAAAACTTTTCCTATGGGGAGAAGTCAGCGACAAGACGATGCGGGAGTGCACCGAGCGACTGCTTTATTTTGAAACCAGCGCACCCGGTGAGCCGATCACCTTCTATATCAATTCGCCGGGCGGTTCGATCACCGCAGGGATGGCGTGCTATGATACGATGAAGCTAATTTCCTCTCCAGTGACCGTTGTAGTCACAGGGATGGCTGCATCGATGGGATCCATCCTGTTGTGCGGAGCCGACAAGGGAAGTCGCCTGCTCTACCCAAGCTCCCGAGTTTTGATACACCAGCCTCTCATTGGGGGACGAATGTTCGCCGCAGCTTCAGACATCCATATCCAAGCACAGGAAATGGAAAAGCTGCGCGCTGAGCTGAATAAAATTTTGGC
>JBCCBL010000028.1:0-16274 GCA_039034055.1 Verrucomicrobiota bacterium
AGACGCCCCACGCCTAGATACGCTGATCCTGGATTTAGTCCGCGGGCGTAATGCTTGGATTGCACTGGTGGCGATTGGGGCAATTGGATGCATTCCGATCCTTAATTTCGTCGTGTTTGGATATGCACTTGAATATACGGGCAAACATGCAAAAACCGGCCGGTTTGATTTCAATAAGCCTTCTGATTGGGTGTCTCTGGTGCGTGAATCACTCGTCCTCGGCGTCACTTTTTTGGGATACTGCGGACTACCGTGGTTCTTGGGCAGGCTTCTTGATCAACTCGTAAATCAGCTTTCAAATTATGCAGTGTTTCCGATCGGCAGCCTGTTTGAGGCCTTTGGTGGAATCGTGGGCTTGGGGCTGTTTGGTGCGGCTTTCATCACCTATATTCGCTCAGACAACTGGGAGCCCCTGATACAGGTGCGAGAGATTGGGCGCCTAGCTCTATCGATGGCTTCAGCGGTCTGGATGCCGGTCGTTTTAATATTTGGGCTCTCCGCCATCACCGATCCATTTTCTGGATTTGGTTTAGCCGTAGGGGTTTTTGCCTATTGTGTTTACCTAGGTGAAATTTCTCGGCGCTTACGCTATGCTTAATTCTATTGCACATGAAGAAGGAACATTTTGATTCAAATTTGATGCTTTCGTTCACCCTCGGGTTTATGGTTGCGATTGTTGGATGTGGCCTGGGCATTTTTTTCTTGGTGAAAGAAGCCCCGAAGCGGCTCAGCCCTGCGGTCTTTGCAGAGGCTCAAATGGATGTTGATAACTTAGTCGAAGAAGGACCGGCGCCGGTTTTCATTTTGCCGATTCGAGATCGCGGCGGTGAATCTTTCATCGCAAAACGAGATGCTTTCATATCGGGACAATCGCCTGTTTTAGAATTCACCGAGCCAGAGATTAATGCCTGGTTGAGAGCTAATTTCACTCCGGTAAATGATCCGAGTATGAACGAGCGCCCCTTCGTGCTATTGCCCTCGGTCCCCAAGCTTTCGCTGCAAGAAGGATACCTACAGATCGTCATGGATCTCACGGTTTTGTTGAGCGGGGATCAGCATACAGGAATTTTTACGGCAAAGGGTAATTTCCAAAAAATTGGAGAACGATGGGCCTTCGACACCAAAGAGTCAGCGATAGCCAGTGCTCGGATTCCGGGGGGAGGTGTGGTTGGCAATACTTTCATTGATGTATTTAAATCCATCTTCTCGGCGGCTCCTGAGTTTCAGGAAGTTTCCGGAGTGTGGGAACAGGTCCGCGATATTGAGCTTCTTCCGGGTCTCATTCGGATCTCCAAGTGATCGGCTCGGAGCCTAATCCGTCTCTGGTTGCGATGCCTACTGGTTTTAAGGGCGTGTTGATTTGTTTGGCTCTTTTCGGTTTTGCCGCGACCGCTCGTTCCGAGGTCGAGGGATTGGGTGAAGGCTTGGTTTTGATCGAGGGACGGGAGTTTGAAATTGTCAGCAATGATCGGATTTCTGGAAATGAAATGAGGCGCAAGACGGAGACCTTCGGTCGATTTGCGCGCGAGCTTTTTCGGATCTCCGGAGATTTCGAGGCATGGCCAGTCCGGATAGAATGGCTTAAAGGTGAAGGCAGCATGACTCCGTGGCAGATAGACTGGGGGGGCTTCAATCAAGTAATTCTCAGGCTCGGTAGTGAATTCGGCGACTCCGACCGGGCTCTCTACGAGGGACTCGCTGCGGCCTGGTTGATGCGCGAGGCTGATTCGATTGGAGGTTCTGAGGCAATAGATAATATCCCGGAATGGCTGATTTCCGCGGTGGCTCTTGATTTTATAAAGAGCCGCTATCCATCTGCAGATGGGCCCTGGGCCGGGATCGCTCGGAGCGAGCAACCGACCCTATTGAAGGATTTACTCGATCTCAGCTATAAGGAAGTCCAGGGTAATTGGCAATTGGCAAGCCAGACCTGGTATCTGTTTGATCGCCTGTTGGCAATGGCGCTCGGACAGGAGGAAAAGCGGGCAGTCGCACGCGCACTGTTAGCCGGGGGAGATCCTCGATATTACATCACGGAGCGGGTTTTTGACGAGGCAAACTCTGTCAATTCTTTTGCTGAGATCTGGTGGCTTACGGAATGGGATCGTTTTATCTGGGACGGCATACAACGGGTGCGCCCACTCGACATGTCTCGGGCCGATCTAGAGCGCTTGGCTTTTTGGTCCATATCGCTCGACGAGGACGAGGTTTGGATCGATGCGTCGGTTTTCCTTCGGCCTGACATCGAATTGAGTGAGCCCCTTCAATTTCAGATGGAGAAACGAGTGATCTACATCAAGCGAGGATTCGCCCAAATAAACCCTGCTTATATCAATGCACTACATTCCCTTGGTTTATATTATGAAGCACTGCTTTTAAACAAACGAGACGAAGCTGCCGAGATCTGGAAGACCTTTAGCGGCGATATCCGAGCGGGAAGGGAGATTTGGCAAGCGATCCAAGGCGCGGAGGATCGCTCTTGAGTCGATTTACCTGCTGAATTTCCAAAACTCCAGAGGGCCCGAAGTTTCTAGGCAGACACTATCGGAGAACGTGTGCTCGACTTTTGGGAATATGGCATCGCCCGGGAAATCTTTTTGAATAATAGTCAAAAACAATTCACCGCAGCGAGGCATCCCGAGGGCATAGACCTCCGAGCCACCGGCTAGCCAGATGGGACCCGTTTGTCCTATACCTTCGACCTCATCCAGAGTGCGGACCAAATGAACGCCATCTGGAAAATCGCTGGCTTGAGCGGTTCGGCTGAGAACCACGGTGGTACGTTTAGGAAGGGGTTTTCCGATTGATTCGTAGGTCTTGCGTCCCATCACCAAAGTTGCGCCTAACGTGTTTTTCTTGAACCACTTGAAGTCTTCCGGGAAGTGCCAGGGGATCGTATTTTGGCTACCGATCACTCGATTTTTGGCCATTGCTGCAATTGCCTTCCATTGTGGCCGATGCACCGTTGCGCGCTGACTCATACCGCGATGGGCGCCTTGATCACCGGATATGGTTCGTAATCAGTGATTGAGATATCGCTGTAGTCGAAATCTTCAAGTCGCTTAATCTCGGGATTTAGCGACAGCTTGGGCAGAGCACGGGGCGCTCGGGTCAACTGTAATTTCGCCTGCTCGACATGATTCGCATAGAGATGAAGATCCCCGAAAGTGTGAACGAAGTCGCCAGCTTTTAGATCACAGATCTGGGCGATCATGCAGGTAAGCAGAGCATAGGAGGCAATATTGAAAGGTACTCCAAGAAAGATATCAGCGGAGCGTTGATAGAGCTGGCAGCTCAATTCGCCCTTAGGAGATACAAAAAACTGAAACATCGCATGGCACGGAGGCAGGGCCATTTGATCGAGTTCGCCGGGATTCCAGGCGCACACCATGTGGCGGCGACTGAATGGATTATTCCGAATGCTGTCTACAACTTCAGAAATTTGATTGAGCGAGCTGCCATCCGGACGCCTCCAATCTGTCCATTGCGCACCATAAACTCGACCTAGGTCGCCGGCTTCATCGGCCCATTCGTCCCAAATGGTCACCTTGTGATCATTGAGATATTTGATATTGGTCTCTCCCTTTAAAAACCAGAGCAGCTCGTAAATGATAGATCGAGTATGGACTTTTTTTGTAGTGAGCAACGGGAACGAATCCCTCAGTGAATAGCGTGTCTGGGCTCCGAAGACAGCATACGTTCCGACGCCGGTTCGGTCGTCACGATACTCTCCATTTTCCAGCACATTTTTAAGTAGATCGAGGTAGGTCTTCATTCGGTAGAATTAAAAAAAAGTAGAACTGAGATAGAGGCGAACTTTTTGCATCTCTGCAAGCAGGCAGGGAGTCGAATTCCGTTGAAATCGTCGCTGCATTGGTCCATTTAACGGAGATGCGTTTGATACCCCTCGCAGGATTCTTTTTCTTGAGCTTGAATATCGCCTTCGGGGTCAAGCCGCTCGACGTGAGTGAGCGAAACCGTGTTTTCCCAAACAAACAGTTCAACAAGCGTACGCTTCCCCTGGAAAAAAATTCCCGCCTGCAAAATCAAAGGTTCGGAAAAAGCGAATGGAGTGGAGAGAAAATGAGCCCGCTCGGAAGCCAAACGGCTCCGATTCAGATGAATGGAAGCTTTCAGAAGGAAATTAAAGAATTCCCTTCATTTCGCCGCGATGATGCGAGCATAACTTTGGATGATCGAGCATGGGCTTTCGATGATCGCGAGGCCCGCCTCGAAAACTGGAATGATCGCTGGGAAATGGACAAAGCACGTAAGTTTGACGTCACCCCAATAAAGGGAGGCCTGCTTGGTTTGAACGAATATTTCTTACTCTCGGATCAGATTTCGATGCAGGATATCAATCGCTACCAATTCCGACGTTCGCACTCGCGCGAAGATGGGCTAAAAAGGACGCGTGTTGGCTCATCAGAATAATGAGGTTCCAAGATGCAAAATGTCTTTTTCATATTGATACAAGCCTCTGCGGCACACTGAAAATCAGGCTGATTTTTTCGGGGCCAATTTTTATTTGCAAAAACACCACTAGAATTACCGATTAGGATTCGGGAACCGACATATGGAAATATGTGGACACGGTATTTCTTCTCTTCGATTCTCGGCGGAATAAGTCTGCTGTCGGCTGTCAGCATTTCGGCCCGCGAGGATCAAGAGCAAATCACCGTGGAGGTCGTATCTGTCGACCCCTATATTTTTCCAGTTCCGAGCGAGTTTTCTGCGTATGTTGTGAGCGGTTTCGTTCGCTCGCAGGATTCGTCGAATGGAGTCGGTGGTGTGCAGGACGTGTGCGTCCTAGTATCTGCAGACCACTCGGCTCCAGTCGAGGGAGCCCCTTTAAAGGTGATACGTTTTCAGCCGGGCGTAGGGGAACTAGCGCGGCTGCGAGCCGAGTATGATCAATACTCAAAGAAGCTCGTGGCTGTATATATGCAAATGCCAGAATTATCCTTTTTCCGCTTGCTTGATGAGCTGTCGATTGCGGAACAAGCCCGTATTTTTGCTACGATGAAAGCAGAAGATTTGGCCAAATATTTGAGCCTGCTGGAACCCGCTAAAGCTAGATCCATCACCAAGCTCCTCGCTAAACAAAGACAGGTTTCAGCGGTTTTTAAATCGGCCAAAATCAAGGACCTCGTGGTCTTCCGGGAGTAATTTTCCTGGCCTCTGAATTTGGGTTTTCTTTGCAGGTTTAGCCTGTTTATTGGGACTCATGATGTCTGATGATCCCAACAAAAAAGCCTTCAAATATTGGTTTGATGCAAACGCTGCACGAGCCCTCGCGGAGCAGATTGCTGGGGTATATCAAGGGTTCAATGCCCGAAGTTTTCAGCGTCTCGCGCTGAAGGATCTAGAATCTCTGGAATTGCTGGCCCGGGTCGAGCAGTTTGCCGCTGCGATGCGGGAGTGTCTCCCACAGTCCATTCCAAAAGCTCTAGACATTATCTTACAAAGCCTTCCAGAACCTATGAAAAATTGTGATGCCGTGGCAGAGGGATGGCTGCAATGGCCTTTGGGATATTTCGTCGGCGCGTATGGCTTAGATTATTATGAAGAGTCGATCCATGCCATGACGGAATTGACCCAGCGTTTCAGTGCAGAGTTTGCGATAAGACCCTTCGCTACACGTTATACGAATCGTGTTTATGATGACTTGTTGCGACTCGCTCAGTCACACTCGAGTCCCCACGTTCGGAGGTGGACCTGCGAAGGCTTAAGAACTCGTTTGCCGTGGGGGAAAAGGCTCAAAGACCTCATCAGAGATCCATCACCGCTCTGGCCGATATTAGAAACCCTCAAGGATGATCCCGAACTCTATGTTAGGCGATCTGTCGCGAATAGTCTGAACGATATTTCAAAGGATCACCCTAATCCTGTGATTGCCCGATGCAATGATTGGTGTAAGGGCGCGAGTGAGGAAAGGCATTGGGTTATCCGCCACGCACTTCGGACCCTGGTCAAAGATGGAGACGCAGCTGCACTCTCAGTGATTGGCTATCGGTCGCCGAAGGGTCTCGACGTCCGCATCCAAGTCTCACCCAAGAAGGTAACCGTAGGGGATCGATTCACCCTCACTGTCGAGATTCTCAACCAGCACTCACGTCGACAGCGTTTGATGATCGATTACGCAATCTGCTTTGCCCGCCAGGGAAACCATGTAGGAACCAAAGTTTTTAAGGGAACGACACATCTGCTCGAACCGGGAGGCTCTGTAACTTGGGTGAAGCAGCATCCGATGAAACTAACGACGGTCCGGAGGCTCTACCCCGGAAAACACCGCGTCACGGTGCAGATTAACGGTCAATCTTTTGCCGAGTCGACTTTTCAGCTGAAGGTCTGATTTACCAGAAGATTCCGTGATTTGGAACGCGAGCCAGTTGTCCAGTGGTCTTCAATGCTCGTCGCCCTGGTAGATCCACATAGGTGCGGTTCTACCGGCCCTGGAGAATCCAATGCTCTGATAAAAGGCCACCGCATCGACGTCGGCAGTGAGCATTTGTTGATGAAAATGGGCATACCGTTTCTGGAGACGTCTCATCATTTCTTTGCCAATACCTTGACGTTGAAACTCAGGATCGACCAATAGATGAGGATAATAGACCACCAAATGCCCGTCTGAAATCGCATTGCCCAAACCCACTAACTTACCTTCAACTCGCGCTGTCACCACGGAATGAGAGTTTGCGAGCGCTGCTAGGAGGGCCTGCGGCTTTTCGGCGGAAGACCATTTATTCGCTTTGTAAAGTGCAACCACTTCCTGCTCATGCAGCTTGTCTTCGGTCGAATATTCGACGTTCATTGACTCAGCATCCTCGGTTCAGCTCGCTTTTTTATTGCCCCAACCCCGATTGGACTCGGCCAGGTTGGGAACGGTTTCGGTCTCGATCCAAGCGCCTTTGACAGCCGCATGTTTGTAAAGTGTTTGGAAGCGTTGGCCAGTGAGTCCCCAGCTCAACGATGGGGCGAGGTCTGTCATCAAAACCTCTCCGTTCGAATCATTGAATCCAATTTCAACGGTAGTTTGCCCATGCTCGACCTCAAGTCGTTCACGCAGCAATTGGACGAACGAAGGCATGTGGGTCGATCGCGTGTCCAATATAAAGGACACGCGCTTTATGGAGTGACCGACATATTCTGAGAGCGGAATGACCTCTTCGGCACGGAGCGATATCTCTCCGTCGCGTTTCGACGTCGTTCCGTGTATGACTACTATGGTTTCATCTCGAAGACGCGTGCCGTAGTTTTCAAATGCGTCGGCAAACATCAGAAATTCAAAACTGTGCTTTTTGGTAGCTAAATTGAAAATTGACCAAGGACGGTTGTCGCGTTTGGAGAGCTTTTTTTGGATCCCTCCTAATATTCCACATACCCGAACCGGAGTCCGGTCACCGATAGTCTCGAGGCTCTCGGATGTGATCGAATCAATTGCATTGCTCAGACCGTCGAAATCATTCATTGGATGTCCGGACATGTAGAAGCCCAGTAGCTCCTTTTCGTTACTCAATTTTTCAGAAACTGGCATCACCATCCGCTTCTTAGCAGGTCGACGATCCTCAGAAACCGACTCTGCAGGTGAAGAGTCGATGTCGAAGATATCAAAAAGTGCAGCTTGCCCGCGTTCTTTGTCCCTTTGTTCAGCAGCTACGATCGCCAAGACTTCGTCGAGGTCATGCAGTAGCTGGGCGCGGTCTTCTCCTAGGGAATCGAAGCCACCAGATTTGATGAGGCATTCCATGACTCGGCGATTGACCGCCTTACCGTCGACCCGGCGGGCAAAGTCTGAGAATGAATCGAAGGAACCGTTGGCCTCGCGTTCCTCAATAATGGCTTGGGCTGCGGAGTCTCCGACTCCTTTGATCGCCGCCATACCAAAGCGAATTTTGCCATAGAGGTTGTCCAGATCACCCGACCACGCTCGAGGGCTTTTTTGGACCGAGGGCGTGAAGGCATCGCGAGATTCATTCACATCGGGACCAAGCACCGGGATGCGCATCGCCGTGCATTCTTCAACGAAGTTTTTCACCTTATCAGAGTTCCCCAACTCCGAGGATAGCACCGCCGCCATGAACTCAATCGGGTAGTTTGCCTTCAAGTAAGCAGTTCGGTAAGAAAGCATCGCATAGGCAGCCGAGTGGGATTTATTGAACCCATATTTGGCGAATTTCTCGAGAATTCCAAAAATTTCTAGAGCGGTCTTGGTGTCGATATTGTTATGCTTTTTAGCACCTTCGACAAAGATGTCCTTTTGGGCATCCATGACCGCTTTAATCTTTTTCCCCATAGCTCGCCGCAGAATATCAGCACCCCCGAGCGTGTAGCCGGCGATAATCTGAGCGGCCTCCATGACTTGTTCCTGGTAAACCAATACCCCATAAGTCTCGGAGACCAAATCGTTGATCAAAGGGTGGGGGATTTGAATCGTCGACGGATCCTTTTTGCCCTCTATGTATTGCGGGATAAACTGCATTGGGCCTGGGCGATACAAGGCGATCAAGGCAATGATTTCTTCAAAAGTGGAGAGTCCCAGTTGACGACACAACTGCTGCATGCCCCCGGATTCCAGTTGGAAGACTGCCTTGGTCTTACCCGAGTTGAAGAGATCGAAGGTCCTCTGGTCATTCAGCGGGACAGATTCGATATTAAATTTGGAATCGTTAGTGGTCCGTTGCACATTGTCTTGGGCGTCGGAAATGACGGTCAAAGTCTTAAGACCCAAGAAATCCATCTTCAACATTCCTAGGTCTTCGACGGGGCCCTTGGCATACTGTGTCGTGAGGTCGCCCTCCTGAAGGGTCAGCGGGACGATATTGGTGAGGGGCTGATCGCCGATAATGACACCGCAGGCGTGTTTGCCGGTGTTGCGGACCATCCCTTCGATAACCTTGCCTTCCTCGACGATACGCTTGGCGACCTGATTTTTCTGCATTTCTCCGCGCAGATCTGAAGACTTGTCTATAGAATCCTGCAGCGAAATATTCAGCTCATCCGGGATCATTTTCGCGAGCCGATCAGCATCGGAGTAGGGCACATCATTCACGCGCGCGAGGTCGCGGATAATCATCTTTGCGCCAAAGGTGCCATACGTAATGATGTTCGCGACGTGATCGGCCCCATATTTGTCCCGAACGTAATTGACCACCAAGTCTCGACGCCGCATGCAAAAATCGACGTCAAAGTCTGGCGGTGAGACCCGTTCAAGGTTTAACATGCGCTCAAAGAGGAGGCCAAAGCTGAGCGGATCGATGTCAGTAATTTTGAGGACAAAAGCGACTACACATCCAGCACCTGAGCCACGCCCCGGTCCGACCGGAATACCCTGTTTGCGAGCCCAGTCGATGAAGTCCCATACAATGAGAAAGTAGTCAATGAATCCGGTGCCGCTGATAATTGCTAATTCATAGTCAAGCTGATCGCACACCTTCTTGGCATAGGCATGATCAATCGTCTTCCCAAATGGAGTTTTCCTCGCAAGGTCGGTGTCGAGCGGGATCGATTCCTCATCTTTCCAATCATCATAATCGCCCTGATGATATCGGTCGTAATCGACGTTGTAGCGTTCACTCAGCCCCCCTTTGCACAGTTCAAAAAGAAACAGTCCGTTTTCGCGGAATTCCTGTCTGGCTTCCTCAGAGAGCGGTTCTGGGTCGGGTTCCTCGTTTTGTCGACAGACTGCGGTCTTCTTCTCGGTGTAAATATCGAGAATCCGGTCGAAGTGAGCTTGATCGGGGCGATATCGAATCTCGACCGGACGCTCATACTTCGGGTAGTGATTTTCCCCGAAAGCAATGTCCAAATCGACCATTTCAGCAACCTTGACGGTATTGCTGATCGACTCCGGCAACTCCCGAAAAATTTGCAACATTTCGTCATGGCTCTTTAAGTAAAACTCGTTGCAGGGGTAACGCATCCGCTCCTCATCGATGATCTTCTTCCCAGTTTGAATACAGAGTAGGGCATCGTGGGGGCTCCAATCATCCTTCAGGACGTAGTGCACATCATTAGCTGCGATGATCGGAAGATCGAATTCTTTAGCCAGCTTCACGAGGCTTGGGATAATCCGGTGTTGGGCATTCATCCCATGGTTTTGAAGCTCGATAAAATAGTTCTCCTTACCGAATATATCGATGAACTGGCCCGTAACTTCGCGCGCTTTTTCGTAGTTATTGTAAATCAGGTGCTGCGCTGCGACACCGTTGATACATCCAGACAAGCCAATAATACCTTCGGAGTGTGCGGCGAGTTTCTCCATATCCGTCCGCGGGCGGTAATACTGGCCATTGATATGTGCATCAGAAACCAATTTCGAGAGATTTTGGTATCCCTTAAAGTTTTTCGCGATCAGGGTTTTATGGTGAATTTGGTGACGAGGGAAATCCTCTGGCGAGAGGGCATCTTCTGGAATATCATCGAGATCATCAGACCGCTTTTTATCGCGCTTTGGACGATCCGACTGCTTGTGATCATGGACTAAATAAATTTCGCAACCGACCAGGGGTTTGATCCCCGATTTCTTGGCATTTTTGATGAAGTCCATCGCTCCAAAAAGATTTCCATGATCCGTCATCGCGAGGGCAGGCATCCCTAACTCTGCCGCGCGACTCGTCAGACGATCACAGCGCGCACATCCATCTAAAAGCGAATAATCAGTGTGTACGTGTAGATGGACAAATGGCGACTGCTGGGAGGACATTTTAAGAGAAATAGCTGGAACGCGCTGACGCTCAAGGGAAACCTCCGCTTGTGAAAAACTAATACGATGCCGGAGCCCCCATCGCCTCATCTAGGATCTCTGCAATCGGCGCGACTAAGCGAGTCCCGCCCTCACAAGCCAGCTACAAATTCGCGGAATATCTGCTGTGTCTGAGGATCCGTATTCAAGCGCCAATCGGGCTCATCGTTTTTGCCATCCGCAAAATTATAGTAGATAAAACCACGAATTCTGGGATCGCTCATGAAGTGTTTGAGGAAGTTCTGCACCCAAACGGCTTTGCGTTCGTCATCCGCGCAGCCAATTTCTCCGAGAATCAATGGTTTCGGGTAACGACTAATAATGTCGATGCTATCGCCAAAGACCTCTTTGAACGTCTTCCAAGAATGCCACGGTTTTGAATGATCACCAAAGTTGTAGCCATCTAAAGAGACGATATCTACAAAGTCGTCGCCCGGATAGTAGAGTTTGATCCGGGAATTCGGTTTGTTCTGGTCCCATTCCACATTTGGCGAAAAGACCCAGTAAACGTTGTCCGCGCCGACATTATCGACAATTGAATGGGCATGTCGCCAAGCCTTGATAAACAAATCCGGCTGATTGCCCCAAGTGAACCAATCTCCATTCATCTCAAATCCGAAACGTAGGAGAACTGGGGATTCAAATGCCTTAGCATCTTCCGCCCATGAACGAAATGCGTCATCCAGCGTCCCAGCAATTATCTCAGAGAGCCAATTGACCTTATCTTCCCGAAAGCGACTCCAATGGTGAAGCTCTAAACTTAAAACCGGGATAGAACCTTGGTCTCGAATAAACTTGGCTGATTCGGTCGGGAATCCACGCCGATCTGGAAGGTCTCGAAAAAACATGACAAAATCTGGAGCCGACCCGAGATCATCGATTTGCTTTAGAAGGGCGTCCCGAAAGCGAGGCGGGTATCCATGGATTTGATAGACGCCCCAGAGTTTTTCACTTTCGAGTCGTTCGATCAGATCGGCCTGCACACCTGGCAAGCAAAGCATATATCCCAGGCTCAGGGCGAGAGCGGGAAGGTGAAGCGAAGGGGAAGGCCATTTCCAATTTTGCATGAAGCACAAAACCCTTATGCATTTTCAAGACAGTGCAAACGCCTTCGGCAGCAGTTTCGATGATTCGGAGGGCGCGTGCCCAGCCAGGAAGTGCTTCAAGTGGGCAAGTGCCCAAATTGGAGACTGCTACGCACAGGTGCACATACGCACAAGTGCACATTGCTTTAATTAGACATAATGTTTATTGTGCGTTTTACGTTAGGGTTAAAATTACTCTGTGTGTTTTCTTAAAGAAGATATGCACGCGCATCGGCTATCACAGCCTTGAGACACCCCTCAGCAAATGGCGATTTGAGGTTCGCAGACTTGAGGAGGCCTGAGAATGGCAGACGCCCGCCTTTTTCACAGAGATTGGTGTAGGTTTCCATCGCTGTACTGTGATTTGTTCGTGACTTTTGCCAAAGTTGCAGAGCGCCGGTTAGCGCAAGTGTGTAATCGATATAGTAAAACGGCGCGCCAAATATATGCTGTTTCATTTGCCAGAGCCTACCGTCTTTCTCCGCTGGGAGGTCGCCATAATCATACCATGGAAGGAAGGTTTGCTCGATCTCTTGCCACATTGCGTTTCGTTCCTGCGGCGACGCTTTGGGATTTTCGTAAACCATGTGCTGGAACAGGTCGATCGAAACGCCATATGGGAGGAACATGATCGAAGAAGTCAGGTGAATTTTTCGCAGTGTTTCCGCTAGCTGTTCGCCGTAAAAGAGGTCCATCCATGGCCATGTCAGGTATTCTAACCCCATCGAATGAATCTCGCATGCCTCTGTGGTAGGCCATGCCAGCTCGCTCATTCCTCGTTTTCCACCCAACCAAACCTGAAATGCGTGCCCCATTTCGTGGGTGAAGACGTCTACATCACTCCGAGTGCCGTTGAAATTTGCGAATATAAATGGATACGCAAGCAAGGGAAGGTATTCACAGAATCCGCCGCCTCCTTTGCCCTTGCGCGACTTTAGATCCATCAAGCCACGGCTAGTAAGCTCTTCGAAGAATCCATCGAGTCCATGCCCCATTTCAGCAAACATCTCACGCGCGCGTTCAATCATCCAATCATGGTCGCCCAGAGGCCGCGGATTTCC
Source organism: Verrucomicrobiota bacterium (assembly GCA_039034055.1). GTDB lineage: Bacteria > Verrucomicrobiota > Verrucomicrobiia > Opitutales > JABSRG01 > JBCCBL01. The sequence continues at coordinate 12,891 of JBCCBL010000028.1, forward strand.
CCCCGAAAGATGGATTTCCGCATCCCAGTGCATCAATCGATCCACTCCAATCTTCTTAGCCTGAAGCCCTGCTAGGTGCTGACATAAGGGAACGACTTCGCGAAGTACCTCTTCGCGAAACGCCCGGACCTCGACGGGTCCATATCCAATTCGAGACATACGCTGATAGCCCAGTTCGACGAAATTCTCGTAACCAAGCGTCCGCGCCATTCCATCGCGAACTTTGACCTGATTATCGTAAATGCGATCCAGTTCAGCGCCGTTGTCGTAAAACCAACGAGACTTACCCAGGCAGGCCAGTTTCCGCGTTTCTCGATTAGGATCCTCAAAGTAAGCTCCAAGTTCAGAGAGCGTCAGATCCTTGCCATTTAGACTTATTTGAGCCTTCGCGGTGAGTGCTGTATATTCGGAGTCCAACTTGGACTCTCGGGCCAAATCCGTTTCAATCTGCGGGTCGAAGGTAGAGACTTTTTTCTGCCAAAGCGCGAACAATTGCGGTCCTTTCGCTTTTTCGAGATCTGCAAGGAAAGGTGATTCGAGGAATTTACGTTTTATCTGCGTCTCGAGATCCGTATATTTGGGCCAGATATCATCGAGGTAATCCTGGTCATCTTTAAACTTAGGATTTTCAGTATCCTGATAGAAACGAACTTGAACGAGCAGATTCCACTCATTCACCTCTTTGAAAAGCTGATCCCAATCCTCCAAAGCGCTCAGACAACTCTCAAAATCAGGTGCCTGATCAATGCGCCTGAAAAGGATGGAATATCTGTGCTGAATGTCCGCCAACACAGGTGTTTCAACCGTGTATTCGGCAAAATGCGGAGTAGCCATGTTCGGAGCACTAATCTGTCCTAATGAGCTGTCAAAGAACTAATCAAAACAGACTCCCAAAAAATGGAAGAATCTATGCAAAGCGGCTCGATATAATTCGGCACCAAATACGCTCAAGCAGGCGGCGTGATGAAATCCATACAGACCCTCTTGTGCATAATAGGAATCTTCCTATCAGCTGAATTTTTGAAAGCCCACCCTCCTGAAAAATCCAATGTTGAAGAGTCCTCTCAAGACTCAACTTCAGGAGGGGTCGAAGTCATCTCTATCGACGAACAATCTTGGTACGAAGCAGCAGACAAGGCCGTCGCACGCGAATTTGCGAGTCCGCGAAATTCTCGAGCGCAGCACATCAGTGTTGCCGACATTATCATTCCCGGCGGAGTCAAAGTGGTGCCACACAAGCATGCGTGGGAGGAAGTTTACATCATCACAGCTGGCAGGGGTCAAATGATGGTTGAAGACAAGTACAAAGAAGTGAAAGCGGGCGATAGTGTCGTCATTTTACCCAACGAATGGCATACCATCGAGAATCTGGATCCGAAGGCAGATCTGCGACTGACGGTTGTCTGTGCCCCATTCTGGAGACCGGAAGGGCTAATTTTCGATAGAGACGCCCCTGAATCCTGAATTGATGCGAGAGTAAAAATCAAGTGGATTGGAATAATTCTCGGCTGCCCACTTCTCACACTCCATATGAAAGTGATGAGCCAATACATCTTATTCGCAGTTTGTTTGACGGCATTTTCAATAGGTAATGCAAAAAAGCACCGCGAACTCGGAGATGTGAATTGGCTACGCAATTACGATCACGCAGTAGCGGAAGCAAAATCGAACGGCAAACCGATCCTCATTTTATTCCAGGAAATACCCGGCTGTTCCGGTTGTGTTGAATTTGGTCAAGACACTCTGAGACATCCAGTAATCGTAGAGGCCATTGAAAATAATTTCGTTCCACTCGCTATTCGGAATAACTCTCGGTCGGGTCATGACCACGAAATTTTGAAGCGATTCAATGAACCTTCTTGGAATTTTCAGGTAATGCGTTTCGTGGATACAAATGGAAAAGACATCATTCCACGGAAAGACCGAATTTGGACACCATCTGCCACCGCAAGACGTATCGTTGCAGCATTACAGGCAGCAGATCGTCAAGTCCCTGACAAATTATTCACGCACGATTGGTAATTGATCTGATGGAGACGAATTTGAGTACATTTGTAATCCCTGCTAGACTCGATCTAGAAGTAGAGTTATCCATCCAACTTCGATCGAGTTCGGATTAGATCTTCACGCTTCTTGATACGTTGTTGGCGTCGATACTCCTTGAGTTCGCTAGGTTTCACCCATGCTTCTGGTTCTTGCACCACAGGCTTTGGGTCAGGCAAACGAACACGCTTTGTACTCTCGCCGTAGTCATCTAAGTTTTCATTGAGTTCTTCCTCAGAAACTGACGGAGTAGGCACCCCACCCTTCGGCACCTTCAAGCCGGCTACCCAAATAATTGTATTCAGTATTAGCTTACGATAGTCATCTAATGCCCAATTTTCATGATTTTGGCCCCCAGTAAACCCCGCGCCTCGCCCTCCTTCGGGACGCTCGATACCCCAAAGTAATGTCTGTGGCACTCCTTTTTGAGAATAACCACCGTCGGTCCAGATATTGGTAATTTTGATCAAATTCTCGGCGTTCGGTGTCGCCGTCCCAAACGGGATCATCCCTTTGCTGAATTCGAGGTTAAAATAAAACTCATCCACAGCGTGGATACGACTCACACCGGCACTCGTTTCATGCTCAGAATTTGGTTCGATTTCAGCCGCCCAGAATGGATTAACTGATTTACCGTCTTTAAAATATCCCCCGATCCACGGTAAGAAAGACTCCTCACCTCGAGAAACTTTCGGATGCACTGCGTAATGCATCATCAGGCAGCCGACCCCATTCTTCATAAGTTCGTCCATTTTACCCCAGCCGTTCTCGATTACTTCTGTAGCATCGGAATAGACTACCACAGCGGCGGCATCATTGAGAACACTCTCATCTGCTGGCCAACCCGCAATTACGATGGCATCCACCGGCACCGCATCTTGTTTGTTTAGATGATTCGCGAGGAGAAGGCTCCCCGCTCTAAATTCATGATCACCGCTTCCATGACTCTTGTCACCATGCAGAAAAACAATTTTCGTCGGCTCAACGGGAAGTCCGAACAAGGTCGCATAAGACAGCAAAAACAAACAAAACAGGAGGGGTATGTTATTCATTACGAAGAAATCAAAGGGTATCCGGAGCAATTTCGAACTGAAAATGTAATTTGAAGCCAGACTCCCTAAACGGATCACGGTCCCCTCTCTAATGATTGACCTCGCTGATCCGTGAGAAATTCTCTCCTATCTGAGTCTCTTCCCTACCCCGCATCCAAGAAAGCTCGCATATTTGCAAGATTTACAAATTGCTCCAAACTGACGGATGGCAAAGCGCATCCGACTCAGTGTTTCGCAGAAGAACCTGATCATCAAACTCGCATGGGCAGATCGAATTTCTTTCGAGGCG
>JBCCBL010000029.1:0-16248 GCA_039034055.1 Verrucomicrobiota bacterium
GGCACGCGTTTCTGGAGCGAGGGTGTAACGCGCATTTTCGGTCAAATCACGCCGCACATAGTGGGTAGACGCCAAAAAATTTAAGCCAATAATCAGCGTGACCCCCATGATCGCCAGCAAAAAGGTATTGGCGCCTTTGATCCGCCTCACCCAGGAGAAATTGTTCAAATTGGCCATGTTTTAGGACCGCGACTCCACGTTGATCACCGCCAGAGAGAGCAGGAGTGCGCACATGCTACTGTAATAAAAAATAGGGCGAGTATCGATTAATCCGACCGAAAAATCCTCCAAATGTTGCGTCGCTTTAAAGTAGAGCAGCGGTTCCTGCAGTAACCCCAAAAACGGCCCCTCCTCCCAGGATAACGGCATCATCTGCATCAAATTCGCAAACGCAATGATCAGGAAAAGCAGGGTAAACGTAAGCATTCCAGAAACGAGTTGCGAGCGCGTCAGGCTACTGGAAAAAATCCCTACAGCGATGAAGAGTAGCCCACTCAATGCGACAAATGAGATGCCCCCGACCATCGGAGCCCACGCGACGAGGCGCCCGTCAAAGGTCGCATACGGAAGCACCTTCGCGAAGATAAAGGGAAACAAAAGGGTCAACCCCCACAAGCCACAGTAAAACACATAGACTGCCAGAAACTTCCCCAAAACAAGCGAGAGCGGAGTTGCTGGCGTAGTGAGCAGGGTCGACAAGGTGCCCAATCTGCGCTCTTCGGCCACGCTTCGCATTGTGAGCAAAGGCACCACAAAAAGCGATGGAAGCCAAAACGCTCGGAAATAGGAAGTGGTTGGCAGAGTCTCCGAAGCCACGACCGTAAGACCCCGGATCACCGTCCAGTAAATCAGAGCCATAATCGCCAGAAACAACACGCTCGCCACATACGAGGAGGGCGTCAGTAACAACATCCTCATCTCGTGCTTAAAAATTAACCAAGTATAACGCATCGTTCGAAAATATCAGTCTACCGAAGAAACCACCGGCTCCTGGTCAGTGTCTCGAGTAGACAGAGGATCGGCCACTTCATCCCAACTTCGGCGTGTGGCTGCCATGAACACATCCTCAAGCGTAGGCTCAATCGGAGAAAGCGACCTCACCTTCTCCACACCCGCCTGAGACAAGATCCCCAAAAGTTCCTCGCCCTCAGGCCCTCCCATTTCCGTATCGACATGCAAAGTGCGGAATGCCCCGGCATCAGATGCTGCGTCGACACGGACATCGGTGACCTTCGGCAAGGCTTGGAGGGCCTTCCGAACTTTCTCCACATCTGCAATCAGTTCTATTTTAAAACGCTTTGATTGGAGAAACTCGCGATGAAGGGACGCCGTATCCCCAGCGGCCACGACTTCGCCCTGGTTGATAATAATCACCCGGTCGCAGCAGGCTTCGATTTCCGGCAGAATATGAGATGAAAGGATCACCGTCATTTTTCCGCGCAAATCGGTGATTAAAGAGCGCATCGCCTTGATCTGGTGAGGATCCAAACCGATCGTGGGTTCGTCCATTATGACCACATCAGGCTCGGCCAGCAAAGCGTCTGCGATGCCTACACGCTGGCGAAATCCTTTAGAGAGCGCCCCAATCAATTTGCGGCGGGCTTTCCGCTGCAAATCGCACTGCTCCATCACGGTATTGATACGCTCATTGCGTTTCCGAATCGGGATGCTTTTGAGCTGAGCGCGATAGCGCAAATATTCGACCACCCGCATATCCTCCGGCAAGGGATTGTTTTCTGGCATGTAACCGATACGCAGTTTCGCGCGCTCGGGGTGCAAGGCAACGCTATCACCACAGAGATAAGCCTCACCCGAGTCGGCCATCATCAGCCCCGACAAAATCCGCATAGTGGTACTCTTCCCAGCTCCATTCGGACCCAAAAAACCAACAATTTCCCCGGGCTGAACCGTGAAACTGACATCTCGCACCGCAACCACCGAGCCATAACGCTTGGTGAGGCTCTTCACTTGAATGCTTGGAATAGAGGAGGTTTGTGTATCCACGGTCTTCGCCGAGTTTCCGAGTGTATCGATAATTTTCAACCCCTATGTAGTTAAGTTTATAAGGGACTCGGTTCCAACAAACCTAACTTGCTTGAAGCTCGACTTGTGCGGTTTCGGTGGCTTGCCTCAAATCTATGGCTGAAAAGCGCATCGCAATCACCTGTGGCGATCCTGCAGGAGTAGGACCGGAAGTGATCGCATCCTGGGTAAAGGGTCATCCCGAATGGCACTCGCAGATCTGCCTGGTCGGCCCGCATCATTGGCTGCGCCAAAATCGAGGCACCCACCAAGTTGATATCCTTCCGCAAGGTGATCCCGAATTCATCATCCAACCTGGGAATCCATCCCGAGAAGGCGCTAAAATCGCCCGCGATGCCCTATTTGCTGCCGCCAGTGGAACCCAATCGGGAAAATTCAAAGCGGTCGTGACGGGGCCAACGAGCAAGCTCTGGATGCAGCGCGTCGGATTCCATTTTCCCGGCCAGACCGAATTTTTCGCCGATCGCTGGGGAGGCGAGCCGACCATGGCCTTTGCCGGAAGTCAACTCCGCGTCGCTCTTGTCACCTGGCATTGCCCACTGCGTGAAGTCCCCCACTTACTTTCGCTGCAAAGACTGGAACGGGCCGTTTCGAACCTCTATCAATTCTTGACCATTGAAGGCATCGAAAACCCTCGGATCGCCGTTTGCGGGCTCAACCCACACGCCGGAGAGGGAGGAAAGCTGGGCACCGAGGAATACGATATGTTGGATCCCTGGTTAAACGACCTACGGCCCAGCTACCCCGGATTATCCACATGTCTCCCTGGAGATACCGTATTTTGGAGACAATTGCAGGGAGACTTCGACGGCATTGTCGCGATGTATCACGACCAGGCGTTGGGCCCCCTCAAGACGGTGGACTTCGACTCTGCGGTCAATATAACCCTCGGCCTACCCTACGTGCGGACCAGCCCCGACCACGGCACCGGTTTCGCAATCGCAGGGAAAGGCATTGCTTCAGACCGGAGCCTCGGAAACGCCATCGAACTAGCAGATATGCTCTCCAATGAGTAGTCTCGATCAGCCGATCAAATCCTCTCGCCGCAGGCGACACTCCGGAGCGGAGCCCGCCAGCGGGAGGGAACGCGCTGTGGTGATCGGAACGAGCGTCCTAATCACTTATGCTTTTTGGAGCTACGGAGGTCGGCCCGCGTGGGCCCTCATCGGCTTTTCGCTCCTATCGTTGCTGGTGCCTATATTGGCCATCACACCACCCTGGGGCAAACCCCTCGAATTCCTCAAATCGCTTTTCCGCAGTCCGGTTTTCTGGGTCGGGTTTTTCACGATAGCCTACCCGCTCGTTCAGGCACTCAATCCGTCCTACTCCGTGGACTACGAAATAGGGACCATTCCAAAACTTGAACCGATCGACTACATTTCATGGCTACCGACGAGCGTCGATGCTCCAATGAGAGTCGGGACCCCTTGGCGACATGTCCTCATGTTTGGCGGCATTTTTATGGTGCTCGCGACCCTGCGGGTCACCCTCACTCGCCGGAAAAGTTGGCTCACCTTGCTTTGGGTCCTGACAATCAATTGCAGTCTTATGGCTTTCGTTGGGACACTCGTGAAGCTCAGCGGCAGCAAGGAGATGCTCTGGATATTGAACCCTATCAACGCAGGTCTATTTTTCGGCACCTTTGCCTACAAAAACAACGCAGGGGGCGTCATGTATATGACAACGGCGCTGGCCTTCACCCTTTATTTTTACCATGCCCGGCAGACCTATTTACAGAATCTACGCTCCGGCCCCCACCTGCTCTGCCTCCTCCTCATCGCCCTGATTGTCTTTCCGGTATATGTGACCAATTCCAAGTCTAGTATGGTCATCACAGCGGTAATCTGCCTCACCTGCGGAGCCTTTTGGCTCATTGCCAAATTGATCGAATCGCGGCAACACGGGGAATTTAAATATTTTGCAATCATCCTTGTATCCGGCATCACCGTAACGAGCATCGTTGCAGGAACCCTTGGACGAGAAATCGTCGATACTGAACACGTGCAATCGCTGCTGACGGGACTCAACGATGATCTCGAATCGATCAGCGAAGACCAAATTAACGAGGCTCAACGATCCAACAAGCGCCGATTCATCGCCCTACTCGCCTTTTCTCAAATGTTACAAGAGAGTCCATTTTTTGGAGTGGGCGCCGGATGCTTTGAATACTTTTCCAGAGACTACTCCTCATTGTATCCAGATATTCATTATTATTCCTTTTCGGCAAAAGAATCAGCATGGCGGACATCGCACTGGAGGGACGCTCATTCAGATTGGCTGGAGTTTCCAATTGAGTATGGATGGATCGGCACCGGACTGCTGCTGGCGAGTTTACTTATCTGGATACCCAGATCCCTCCAGTTCCTAAAAAGCCCTCGTATTTATTTACTCACTCCATGGCTGGGTTCCTGCGCTTTAATTGGGCATGCGATTTTTGAATTTCAATTTCAGACTCCCACCGTAGTTATGGTGTTTGCATTCGCCTGGACGAGCCCCTGGTTTTTGCAAAACCTCAAAAGAGGGTAACCTCAGCTCAGCCCATCTAATCCCTCGTAATCAGGGTTACAGCGCGCTTACCGCTATTTGGGCTCACGCCGCTCAGGATCTGAATTGATAAACAATTCCCAGCCTAAAGATGGCAAAGTTTTCAGCGAATTTAAAAGCAACCAAATTAAATTCAATGAACTCACTTCGCAAAATCGTCATCTATGGCTCAGGGCTCCGCGGACGCGAAATCCTGAACTACCTGCCACCCCAGGATCAGGTGCTGTTTTTTGTTGATGTTGAAAGTGAAATGCACGGCCAGAGCACTCAGGGATACACAATTTATCCGATTGAGGTGCTGACGCGTGCCCGTTTTGACAAGGTTGTCCTCGCTACTCGCGAAAATCAAAACGCCTATTGCCAACTCATTGAGATGGGCATTGATCCAGACAAAATCATATCACCTCTGATGAGTTCGGAAAACCTTCATGGCTTATCGAACCTGCGCAACCATCATAAATCCGATTCACTCTTTGTAATTGGAAATGGAGACAGTTTGAATGCCAGCGATCTAGAAGCAATCGCCGCAACCGGACAACCTACCATCGCATTTAACGACATTTTCAACTGGTATGGTTCCACCTCTTTCCGGCCCACCTACTACATCGTTGAAGATCCCATATTCGCGCGCAAACACTTAGATGCGATCCTTGGGATGCGCGACATCGTTAAACTCTTCCCAGAGCAGTTGATGGGAGTCTTCCCACCCTCCAAAAACATCCTTTATTACGGGCTCAATGAGGAGATTAGTCCCAGCAGTTCGACCTATTTTTCTGAAACTCCTCTAAACTTTGGATACGGTGCCACCGTCACCTACCCTGCCCTCCAGCTAGGGATTTACATGGGGGTGAGGAAAATCTACCTCGTCGGCGTCGATTTCGCCTCGCGCGAACTCGAAGCGCTCCCTCGAGAGATCCGAGCAATGGTTGCTCAAAATGGCGAAGACACCCAGGCCTACAACACGTGCCTAAACGACGTGCATTGGATCGAGGCTCATCAGCAATATGCGATCAAAGCCTTCAGGACCGCCCAGCGCTTCGCAGCCTATCGCGGGATTTCCATCATGAATGCATCAAGAGGCGGACAGCTTGAGGTATATCCAAGGGTGAGGATTGATTCTTTACTTGGGTGAACGGGATCGGGTCTTATGGCATCAGACCCACCAAGCAACGATGCCCCCTCGCCCGATTAAACCCACGTAGACGCGGGTGTTAAATGTTCCCTGACAAGTTCCGTATTAGATTCGGGGCTTGAGCGATATGGATTCAGGGCTCCGCATTTCTGACTCCTCGTCTCCATATCACAAATTTCTCCCCGGCCTCATGGAATCAAAGAAAGTTCTCTTGGTAGAAGACGACACGATGTCGTCTCAATACTACAAAAAGATGCTGAGCAGTCGGGGCTACATCGTATATCCACCCGCCAGGAGCGGTCCAGAAGCCATCGAGGTAGCGAAAGAGGTCAAACCCGACCTCATCATCATGGACATTAACATCCAGGGAGAATTCGACGGCGTAGAAACTGCCAAACGCATCCTATCCGAATTCAACATCCCGATCATTTACGCCTCCGGTTCCTCCGAAAACGAAACCATTGAACGCGCAAAATCGACCGCAGCAGCCTACCTCCTGAAACCCTTCACAAAGCGCGACTTGTTTATCACCATCGACGTCGCTTTCGCGAAGTCTGAAATGGAGCAGAAACTCCGCAAGAACGAGGCCCGCCTCTCAACGATCCTCGGCAGCATCGCCAATGGAGTGCTCGCCACCAACTCGGATGGCCAAGTTGAATATGTCAATGATACCGCCGAATTCATCACTGGCCTCCTCTCGGAAAACGCGACTGGAAAGACCCTTAAAGAACTCCTCGATCTAAGAGATCCTCAAAAAAACACCCCTCTAGAATTCTTCTACGAGCAGGTCGACTCTCTCAAACACGCAATCACCATCCAAGACGCCTGTCTCATCAATGCGGGGGGCGAATCTAGACGTGTTTCTCTACATATCTCGCCCATTCGGACCAGCGCTCAAAACATCAACGGACTCGTCTGCGTCATTTTTGATATCACCGATCAAGTAGAGATCGACACCCAACTCAATACTCTAGGGCTCGCCCTCGAATCCATCTCTGACGGTGTGATTATTCTCGAAATCGAAGAAACTACTAGCTCCGCAAAGATTGTCTATGCGAATGAAGGGTTCTTGCGTAGTTTTAAAACCAACCTTCAGACCACACTGCACGAACCTATCGATTCCCTATTCGGCGCAGAGACTTCGCATTCATTCAAAAAAAATATCCAGCGAGCGCTGACAGACCAAGGGAGCTTTTCTGCAGAAGGCATCCTTTATGATGCAGAGGCACAACCGGTCACCATCGACTTTCAAATATCCCCAGTGAGGGACCCTCACGACAAAGTCTCAAAACTCGTCGCCATTCTTAGGGATATTACCCACCTTAGGCAGCTTGAGGACAACATCCGGCAAAGCCAGAAAATCGAGGCGGTCGGCCGATTGGCTTCCGGAATCGCCCATGATTTCAACAACCTGCTCTCCGTCATCAACTCCTACTCGGACCTCTTGATGTCTCGATTTGACGATACGGATCCGATTTACAATCAGCTTCACCAAATATTCAGCGCCGGACGCAAGGGCTCTGATCTCGTTTCAAAGCTCATGGCCTTTAGCCGAAAAGAAGATAGCAGAATCCAAGGCATGGACTTGTTTCATGTGCTCGACGAGATCGAAGGCATTTTAGCTCGCGTCGTCAGAGAAGATATTGATTTGGTCATTGAACGCAAATTGCAGACGGCACCGATCCGAGCAGACCGGACGAGCGTCGAACAAGCACTCATAAACCTTGTCGTCAATGCGCGTGATGCCATCAGTGGAGTCGGTTCCATCAAAATAACCCTCGATGAATTCACTGCTTCCGGGAAGACTCTGGGTGTCATTAAAAACCCAGGACATTATTTCAAGATTTCAATTTCAGATACCGGCCGCGGCATCGAAGAAGAACACATCTCTCAGATCTTCGATCCATTCTTCACCACCAAAGATATCGGCAAAGGCACAGGACTAGGACTATCCCTTGTCTACGGCCTGATGCAGCGCTGTGAAGGTGCCGTGGATGTCACCTCAACTATCGATGCTGGAACGACATTCCATCTCTTTTTTCCTGCGGTTCCGCTGACACCCGACGAAGTGGAAAACCATGAAATTAGCGGAAGAATCACAGACGACGAACTCCCTATCGCGGATGGCCAAAAAATTCTCATCGTCGAGGATGATCCCGTATTTTCCGACTGTATTTCAAGTCTACTACGTATCCATGGATTCGATGTTATCTCTGCCGCCAACGGGCAAGAGGTAATCGATGAATACCAAGATGTGTTACCCGAGGTAAGACTCCTGTTCTCAGATGTCGTGATGCCTAAAATGTCCGGAGTCGATTTAGCATGGGAAGTCCGCAAGGCAAACCCCCAAGTAAAGATCCTCTTCATGACCGGATACGATGACGAAGTTGAAGAGAAATATTCTCTCCCTGAAGGATCCAGTGTACTACAAAAACCAGTACCGCTTAAAACCGTTATCGAGCGAGTCCACGACGCTCTCGCACAGCAGGCCCGCTAAAACACAGTACCGCCCCCAGAGCGGCTCGAACTGACAAAGGAAGTAGACTCCATAATCTCTGCAACCGTATCCCGGACTTTTCTCAGTTCCGCTAACCGCGCTCCTTCTAAATTCATAAAATATCCACTCCAGGAGACCCCCAGTATGATGGCTTGGCATTCATCATCGAGCGCTATTGGCAAAACATACAGAGCCCGGATGGGTCGAAAATTCCTCAGCCAGTCCGGAAGATAGCTCTGTACCTTCTTGTCTGCCGCCGAACCGAAAAGCACATCTTGCTTCCTTGAGATAGCTAGGCCAAACAGATCCTTAGTTGAATGTTTCACCACCACTTGCTTGCGCGTCGCATAAAATAGCTTACCCACTCCGGCGGTCTGAAAAAAGCTCTCCGTTCCGGTCTTTCGCCGAAACATAATGCAATCATCGAGGTTCTGGTCTTCGACCAAAGCTTCCAGAGTGATCATAAATGCCCGCGGTGTATCAATCGGCGGATCCGCAATCATCACTCTGAGCTTCTCAATGGCAACGAGCATGGCACTCTTCTTAACCTCTTGCTTCTTCTTCAGCAACGCCGCTCGATTCTCCCGTTTCGGAGGCGTCTTTTTATTCGCCCGATCAAGCATTCGGCTCGAAATGGATTCCGGTACAATATTGATTTCGTATTCAGTGCAAAAGTTGTTTACCCGATCGTTGACGCTCTTAAGCAGATCAAAAATGGTCTCCGGAGGTAAATCGATATGCTTGCTATAGATACCGAGTAGGCTCTTCGATTCCTGATTGAAAGCATCATTGGGCAGGTCGCTGAACATCGCCATATCGCACAACTTCATCGAGAAATCAGCGACGACACTGATTTTTTCGATCTCATTGCGCGAAGCGCGGCGGATCACGTGCTTCGGCACATTTTTCAAACATGCCGTGATATCATCGGGCATACGCGAGCTTTCCAAAAGAAAGTAGCTCAATTCCAAAGGCGTGAGCCCAAAAACTTTTGTGAAAGCCTCATCCTCACTCGACTCTGCCGCAAACAATTGAGCCTCTCGGAAATCCTCGATCATGAAAGTCGATATCAACAATTTGCCGTAATTTCGGAGTGTCGTGCAGATGAAAGACTGCTCTGCCAGCTCACTATCTTCCATCTCAATCACTGCCTGCGATAACAGCCCTGAGCACAGCGCAAAAGCCGACACTTCACGCTGCTCCGTCAAATTCATGCTATTTTCCGAATTCTCGACCAGAAGCAATGACATCGCGAGATTCCGGACCTTCGCAAATCCAATCAATCCGATAGCCTGGGAGACCGTTGTTACCACGCTACCCGACTGATTGAACGCTAATTTGTTCGCCGTTTCGATGATCTTCTTGGTGACCATGACGTCGCTAGTTATCAATTCAGCAAGCTCTCCGGTGCTAATGATAAAGGCCTTTTCGGCAAGCTCATGAATGAGCGTAATCACCCGAGTTACCGTGGCAGCCTCCTTCTCCTTCAAGGCATTCTGGATCCTTTCAATAGTGACGGTTGCAGCTTCTTTATTCAATGCAGGCGATACGGGTGAAAATCGTGAATTCTAAGCTTCATAACTCGTCAGATAAGACCACCACCTTGAACTCGCAGGACCCTATCTACACCCGTTTCCCTGAATTTTAAGCAGTTAGACTCCGTTCTGGGAGCGTTTCCGCGCCTGCATAACTTGCTCAACCAAAGATGCGATTGCCTCATACTCGCTGAGCTTCTCTTTCCAAGCCGTCGGGATATAAGCCTCACCGTGATAGGCCCCTAGAAAAGCCCCGACCAGCATGCCACGCCCAGCAGACTCGCCACCCGCCCGAACAATACTCAAAATAGCGTCCTCATAGGTCCCCGACTTGAGTTTCATAAAGCTGAATAACGAGGCTGGAAAGCTACCCCGCAACGGGCAACTATAGCCAAGTTCGAAGGTGCTTAGAATGAAATCTTCCTTGCCCAGTTCGCGTTTCGCGTCTCGAACCCGCGCCGAGATCGCCTCGTGCATCATGCCGCTCAGCGGCGCTTCTTCGAGGGCCCCAGCAATCGCGCCCTCAGCAGAATTGCCAGCGAGAAGACCTTTCAGAATGCCTGCCTGAATCTGACAATAGGCAATGGCTTCCGAGTTATTTTGCCGGATTCGAACAAAATTGGCAACCCTCTCATAAAACGCCGGATCATCCAAATACAAGAGAGCGATCGGCATCAGCGAAGTCGCTCCCGCCATCTGATTGTCATCCGAGCCTTGCTGAAAATCAAAAGGCAAATCTGGATCCGACTTCAGATGCTGCTGGTAAATTTCAAAAGTTTCGCGGGTCGCATGATCAATGTAACCTGCGTAGTTTCCTGGAGTCATCGTCCGAATAAAGGCCGCTCCATAGTCTTTCGGTGAATATCCCGACTCACTCACACACACCTCAAGGAGTAGCTTAAGGGCATCTCCATACATCGTGAATTGTCCAGAGGACTTGGTCTTGTGGTAATGGTCTGCAGCAGGTTGTTCAAAGCCATAGATCCCGCCTGGGAAACGCTCTTTGAGATCCGCTTGATCGTAGTACCAATGCGCACCCAATGCTGCGGCATCGGCAACCAGAGCCCCCCAAATCATCCCACGCATCCGCGACTCTTTATCAACGTCTGAAGCGTGAATCAAAGTCGAAAGAAACAGGATAAATACTGTAAGGTATCGCAAATACATAGAGCGCTCATAAGCATAATCATCGCCATAATCGGACCCTCTTGAAAATGTTTTTCGCTGCCCGGAAGGTCCGCACAATTAGGCCAAATTACGGGCAATCAAAGAACGATATTCTGGAAGCAAATCTTGGAAAAAGCTGCTATTTTCATGGGGCCAGTGACTCTCGGCATCGATACGCTCCCAATTTTCATGCACATCGACAAGCGCCTCCGTCCAGTGAAAATAATCGACATGATCTGTTCGGAAACAAAACCATCCATCCACCTCGACTAAGCTCGACAATTTCCCCAAAAATGGGGTCTGGACCATACGCTTCTTATGGTGTCGTTTCTTCGGCCAAGGGTCTGGGAAAAGCATGAAACATCTTTTGATCTTCACTCCCTCAAGTCCTTCAATTGCATCCAAAAATTCGCTACACTCTGCCTTCAGAAAGCACACATTTTCAATCGCGCGGTTTTCCTTCTTCTGGCTGCCCATTTCAATCCGTTTAGTGATGAGATCAATTCCCAGACACAACTCCGACCGATGGCTCTCCGCATAGGTGCTCAACCATCGCCCATGCCCACAACCTATTTCCAATGTGAAGGTCGACGCTCCATCTAAAAACGCGTTCGCCGCTCCTCGGATCGCATCAACGCGTCTAACACGCTCCGACTCGATCCATGCTCGCTTAGTCTCATCCATAAGCGACAAGGCCTACGAAACCCCCTAAGAACCTCAACGATGAATCGAAATCAGCGCTAAAATGACTGGTTTAGCGCGGTTCGGATTTCCGAATCTACCAATCAATTTTCAAAATAGACGTAACGTTGCCGATCAAAATAGACACCTAAACGATCCTCGAAGTCCCCCAGCTCAATCTCATCCGCCTTGCCTTCATAACCGAGCACCAGTGCTCGCTGCTGCATATAGATCGCATTATCAAAATCCCCACTTGCTGCATACGCAGCGGCCAAGGTGTCCAGCTCGTAATAGCGCTCCCGCATCGACACCACCTGCAACATCAGATTGATCGCCAGTTCAGGTTTCAGGAGACTCTTGTCCTCGACCGTCGAAAAAAACCACGCTGCATTGTTTGCAATGAAAGGATCAAAAGGACCCAAAACCGATCGTGAATACCACACCGATGCTTGTTTGAGATCTCGTGGCACCCCCTCGCCAACCGCAAACAGCTCACCCAGATTAGACATTGCTTGGAAGTGCCCGGCATCCGCAGCCCTTAAAAACCATGCCTTCGCCCTCGAGGCATCCTGCCCGACCCCGGTCCCATCACGGTAGAGTCGCCCCAAATTTGACATCGCATACGGGTTTCCCGATTCAGCGGACCGGTTGAACCAATAGTAGGCGCTCTGTGGATCTTCCTCGAGTCCTTCCGTGCCGTATAAATAGTTAATAGCAAGGAGGTTCTGTGCACGAGGATCTCCGGCATTTGCGCTCTCAATAGTGAACTCAAGCTCTTGAGAAATTTCGGAGGAGACTGGGGAAACGCCTGCGGAGTGATCTTCAACCGTTTTACAAGCGACGACCCAAAGCACCAGAAAACTCAAAAATAAAAGCCTCATACCAACCCTAAGCTAAAACAAGGCCATAGGTCGACCTCGTGGGAGAAGTCTTTATAAAGATCGAACTGGCAAAGAAAAGGAAAACTCCGATCCAAAGCCCACTTCACTCTCCACCGAGACATATCCGCCGTGCAACTGCACAATATGCTTCACAATGCTCAAACCCAGACCCGTCCCACCGCGGTCGCGACTGCGCCCTTTATCAACTCGATAGAAACGCTCAAACAGGTGAGGGAGATCCTGTTCGGGGATTCCGACACCATCATCTTTAACCGAACAAACCACGAAGGGGCGATTCAGATCACGCCTCACCCGAATTTCGAGCTTGGTAAAATCCCCCGCGTAGCGAAACGCGTTCTCCAAAAGATTCTCAAACACTTGAGAAATCTTCACCGCATCGATGATCACCTCGGGCAATGCCTCATCGACCAACACTTCTATACGCCTTGTTTCGTCCGAAAGACGTCGCTGAAACGTCTCGCGGATTTCCTCGGCAATTTCTCCCAAGCTCACCTCAGACCGCCTCAGTTGTTCTGGATTACTCTCCAATCGAGACAAAGTCAGCAGATCTTCGATCAAGATGTGAAGGCGTTCTACATTCTTCTGTATCTTACTCAGGAATCGACCACGCGCTTCCCCATCAAGCTGATCATGATCATCCACCAAAGTATCACAATAACCCTTGATCACAGTCAGCGGCGTCCTCAATTCATGGGAGACATTGGCGACAAACTCCTTGCGCATTTTCTCTAGCTGCCGCAATCGCGTGATATCATGCAGGACGAATAAAGAAATCCTCTCACCGCCCCCTTCGCGCACAATCACCGTCCCAGAGACTTCAAACCAAAACTGGCTCTTATCCTGAATTACTTCGACCTCTTGCCTCGGTAGTTTTTGTCCAGACTTGATGCGATTTACATAGTCCAAAAAACTCGCACTGCGCAGCACTCGTTCAACCCGTTGACCATTCACACTGGCACCCCCAGCCAGGAGATTCCGCGCAGCTTGGTTCGCGAGGACAATGTAATTAGAAGGATTCAGAATCAGCACCGCCTCTTGAATATTGCCGAAAGTCGTTTCAATCTGGGTGAGGTGGTCAGACTTCGCCTTATTGAACTGGGAATTCTCCTCAACCAACTTCAAAGACGCATTGAATAGACGCTGTACCGAAGGATTTACACGCTTCGCCAACAACACATTACGACGGGCGTCGACCGCATCGCCCAAGTCATCGATCTCTGTAATGAGCCGACGATACCTGAGCCACAATACGATTGCGGCCAGCAAAAATATAAGCGCGAATATGGAAGCCATTTCCGGGAAAAGATCTCTAGCGATCAATTACCCGGTAACCCACCCCACGCACAGTCTCAATGATATTTACATCCTCGCCGAGTTTTTCACGCAAACGCCTTACGTGGGTGTCGACTGTCCGCGTCTCGATGTCAGAATCGTAATTCCACACATTGATAAGCAAATTCTCCCGAGTCTGCACCCTGCCCCGGCGCTCCATAAGCAATTTCAGCAGTCTGAACTCGGTCGCCGTCAACTCTACTTCCTCACCATCGACCGTAAGCTTATGCAGCTCTTCATCAATCGCAACGGGACCTACTTGAATTTGAGTTGTGGTTTTTGTACCAGAATTTCCAATACGTTTAAAAATAGACTGGATGCGCAAGCTCAACTCTTTGACATTAAAAGGTTTGCTGATATAGTCATCGGCACCTGTCTCCAAACCTTTGATACGATCATCCGTGTCACCGCGTGCCGTCAGAAAAATTATCGGCGTATTCTTTAGAGTAGTATCTGAACGAATCATCCGACAAATCTGCAGTCCGTTGAGTTCCGGCATCATGATATCCAAGATAAACAAATCTGGATGAAAATCCCGCGCTTTGCCCATGATCATCAATGGATCCTGCAAGATCTCGACCGTGTAGCTGTCCTGCTTCAGACGGTAGCCAATCAATTCAGTTACATCCGGTTCATCGTCGATGACCAAGATCCGTTTTCCAGCATAAGGATTTGTAGACATGGGATTAAAATAGCTAAGCGTAAGGTAAAGATGATAATAGATCGCGAGGCAACTGGAAACGGAAACCCCTCACAGAGAGCATGTTATGCACTTAAGTGTCCTGATTATCAGTTTGTTACAAAATCACCCCGTTTTCGTACACACCACTGCCACAAAGTTTTCACCACACCGAAACAAATCCATCTGAGCGCTATCAAACGGCACTACCCCTACGAGCTTCCAACATCACCAACAAGATGCTGATATCGGCTGGATTGATGCCGCTGATCCGGCTGGCCTGCCCCAAACTCTGAGGGCGAATAGACTCCAATTTCTGAATACTCTCCGCCCGCATCCCCTTGATTGATTTAAAATCAAATTCGTTCGGGATTTTGACATGCTCAACATTCTTTAACTTCTCAATATTCCGGAGTTCACGTTCCAGATACCCCTGATATTTAACACGATACAAAACTTCATCCCTAACTCCTGGGGACAGATTTCGAAACGCTTCTGGAAGCAAATGCACCGCTTCATTCCTCCTGAGATAATCACCCCAGGTGCCACCTTTCGTCTTATCGGTATTCAACTTTTCTGCCCAATGGTCCACCGATTGCGCTTTCTCCTTCATCCGCTCCAAGCGGTCTGGTCGGACTAACGCACAGCGCTCAACCGTTTCGAGCAAACGCAACTCTGCACTGTGATGATTCAACAGCAACCGATACTCTGCACGCGAAGTAAACATGCGGTAAGGCTCCTGGGTACCCTTCGTAACCAAATCATCAATCAATACTCCGATATAGGCCTGATGGCGCCCCAAGACCACTGGAGACTCACCGCGTGTTTTCAAGACCGCGTTCATTCCAGCGATCAATCCCTGCCCTCCGGCCTCCTCATATCCTGATGTACCGTTAATTTGACCCGCAAAAAACAGATTCTCGACCTTCTTCGATTCCAAGCTGGGGAATAATTGAGTTGGGGGCGCGAAATCATATTCCACCGCATAAGCCGCCCGCATCAGAGTTACATTATGCAGGCCCTCAACAGAACGCAGCATATCAACCTGAACGGAAAATGGCAATGAAGTCGATATACCGTTGATGTACCACTCATCGGTATGCCGCCCTTCCGGCTCTAAAAATAGCTGATGCCGATCCTTATCGGCGAAGCGCACGACTTTATCTTCGATACTTGGGCAATAGCGGGGGCCAACTCCGGAAATTTCCCCGCTATACATCGCCGACAGGTGCAAATTATCCTGAATAATACTCGCTGTCTTTTCGTTCGTGTATGTAATCCAACACGAAACTTGCTCGGTCCCGGGCTGCCAACCCTGAAAAGACTGACCCGGACGTTCCACGTGGAACATTCTATCCTCAAGGCTACCCCGCGTATCATGATGAGCAAACAAGGTTGGCTCCCGATCACCCGTTTGCTCCTCGAGTTTCGAAAAATCAACCGATGAACCGAGGATGCGCGGAGGCGTCCCTGTCTTGAGGCGCTCCAGCTCGATACCCGCCTCTTGAAAACTGGTCGACAAGGTCTTCGCGTTGAAGTCACCCATACGCCCACCCTCATTCTTGTTCTTTCCTACATGCATCAAGGCTCTCAAGAAAGTGCCGGTGGTCACCACGACCGTTCTTCCAAAGAAGGAGAGATCCAAATTCGTCAACCAGTCTGCACAGCGCGATATCCAGCGCACCTGGGGCCAGTCCCAGCTTATTGCCGGTCCTATTCTGGTAGTGCCCTACGAC